>NZ_JACJEI010000014.1:0-130213 GCF_014163985.1 Pseudoalteromonas sp. SR41-4
CAAGGTTTAGCGTCATTAAGAGATATTTGGATCAATATTCACTACGGGAGATGAACCGCCCATTGCGGACCCGCATGATGGGTGGTGTGGGGGCTGGAGGTTAGAGACCTCCGGCTACCCGATTATATTTTACTTAACTCACCACTTTTGTTAAGAATTGGTTGTGCCCATTTATAATAATCAGATTTACCAGAATCCCAAGGCCAAATGCCATCCGTTGTAGGCCAAACCAATTGAAGCACTTTAAAATTATCACCGTCATTTAACCACAGACCCCAACCAAGATATTCTTTATAATGGGATTTATCTACTTCGATAAAACATACATCAAAATCACCCAAGAAATCAGAATAGAATTTACCAGTTTCAAATGATTCACCAGCAAGCATTCGGTCTTTGTAATTATTGACAATTGAATGAGCTAATTCACGTTTTAAACCAACAACGATTAAATCGGCTTTATCTTGTTTTTGATTGATACCAATGGAATAAGTAAATTGAGGTTCTTCTTCGCCTTCCATGACATTGATAACATGACAACCGAACTCTTCAATGTCATCGAGTGCTTTTTGATCCTTTGCGTCCACCAGACTCTCCGTAAAATATAACGCCCCGCTAAACGGCGAGCGTTAGCGAGTCCGGTGGAGGCCACGCTTTTTGTGGCCGGAACGAATTTGAGCGGCTTGTTAGAGGGCATTTTTTATTACCCCATTTGATACTGATAAAGATACATAATCCATGAACCGCTCAGCGATTGTAAGGCTCACACAAATATTACCCCAAAACCACCTTGCATACGGGTAACCATCATTTTCGCCTACCTCTTTAGGTGAACCAAACTTAGAAAGCAATATAGTCTTTACCTGCTCATATTCTTTTTGCACTGAATCTGCTTGGTCTTGAGTTTCAGGATGTAAAAAGAAGATGCCATTGCCTTGCTGCATTGCTTGAATTGAAACAACCAAGTCATCAAATATAGTTTCTTGCTCCCAGAATAATTGGCTGGTTTTTCCTTTTTCAGGTAACGGTTTTCCACCCATTTTTGTTATTTGGTGCAAGCTTTTAAACCACGGCAATACTTTCCCTGAGCCTTCAAGGCATAAGCCTTCAGATAGTTTGTATGGCACTGACTCCATAATGCCCTCTAACGCCCCAAGCAGGGGATTTTATGAGTGTTTTTCAGCGAGTAAAATTCCCGCTGACTTGGCTTGTTAGGAATGCCTTGTCTTACGACCATGACAGCTCCTTTGTAATGTTGTCACCAACGTAAAATTCGTTTACTTGTATATCGGCTATTGGAACAAGATTGCTATATTCCTCATTGAGGAAGTCAATCATTTCATCCAAACTCCAAGGCCCTAATGATGCCTTGTAATCAGGGTACTCTTTTTGAATTTGCATCCAATCATCATAATTTTTTTTTGACAACACAACATTGGTTTCTGTATAGATTAAATGTAGCTCCATTACTTCACTGGCTTCCTAACGCCCACAACAGCGGACGTGTTTTAAGTTGATGTAGCGAAGCGGAAGCAGCTTAAAACCGTTCCGCTGATTGTGTTTGTTAGGCATTTACTGACACTACATTGATACCCAGCGTCATTGGTGGAAAAACATGCCTGATTTCGAGGCTTGATCCATTCTCTAAAAGAAAAACGTATTGGTTTATAACATCCTCACCTAGATGATCACTCTGGACTATTTCGTTTATTCGCAATGGCAGATTAGTAATATTAAAAGGTATGGATGACTCTAACGTATCTACCTTTTCTACCATTAACCCTAAACCAGAAAAATGATCGGCAACATCTACTTCGCATGGTTTGATAGAGTAAGATTCTTGGCCTTGAAACACCAAATTTATGTCATAGCAAATTAAAAAGCCTTTATTAGTTTCATCCCGCCATGCTGGATGAACTTTGTCGTGATTGTGACCAACTTGAACAGCCACAAGACATTTTCCGATTAAGCTCCTCAAATCAATCATATATGCCTAACAATTTTATAGTGCGCGCGTCGCGTATCTTTCTGCCGATGTCACGCTCATGTATCTAATAAATCTATTATTAACAAATAACTTAATGCATTGCCAACTATAATTTTTTATTGGTACTAAAGATATTCAGAAAAGAGAAAATGCGCTCGTCGCTCATTTTCTTGAATATGGGAGTAAAACAACTAAACTGTATATTTATACAGCATCTTGTATTGGTGATGACATGAAAACGCGCTCCCCATTTTTAAATTATATCGCTGATTATATGTTGGTACGTCAGTATTCATTACGTACCGTGGACACCTACCTGAGATGGATTGCATCTTATATCCATTTTCATGATAAGCGCCACCCGGCCTCAATGGGAGACAATGAAGTCGAACGCTATCTAGAACACTTAGTGTTAAAGCAAAACGTTGCACCGCGTACGCAAGCAACGGCTCTCAATTCATTGTCATTTTTATATAAGCACATAATAAAAAATGAGCTGTCGTTAAACTTAAATTTTGCTCGCAGTAAAAAACAAGCAAAACTGCCTGTCGTGATGACCCCAGAAGAAGTCAAAATATTAATGGCTCATTTAAATAAACGCTATTATTTAATTGCTGCCCTTATGTATGGAAGTGGTTTAAGAGTAATGGAAGCGGTGCAATTAAGAGTGAAAGATATTGATTTTGATTATAAATGTATTCAAGTATGGAATGGCAAAGGCAAAGGCAATAAACACCGTATTGTTACGTTGGCCACAGAGCTAATTCCTATGCTGAGAACTCAAATTTTAAACGTTGATGACTATTTAAAACTTGATTTAAAGAATACCGATTATGCTGGCGTATGGATGCCATATGCTTTAACAAAAAAATATCCTTGCGCCGCAAAATCACTTGCGTGGCAGTATTTATTTCCCTCTCATATATTAAGTACAGATCCTCAAAGTGGTGAAATAAGACGACATCATTTTCATCACTCGTGCATAAGAAAAGAAGTAAAGAAAGCAGTTCAAAAATCGGGATTAACAAAAATAATAACACCGCATACCTTGCGTCATTCATTTGCAACGCATCTATTGCAAAGTGGCGCCGATATCAGAACAGTTCAAGCTCAGCTTGGCCATTCTGATGTCAAAACAACACAAATATATACTCATGTTTTACAGCAAGGAGCAAATTGCGTAGTGAGCCCCTTAAGTAAAATATTTTAAACTTTATCAATGTTCGCTTCACGCCAAAAGTATGATGAAAAAGCACGTCTATTTGATTAAAAAATGATGCCATTACAATTTTGATGAGAATTCACCAAGAAGCGCATTGTGAGAACGTAGTATTGGTGATTTTTAGATAATTTAAAAGGGAAATTTACAACACCCAATGTTGTTTGAAGTATAAACTAAATTTATAGTGGAAAGTGTACTAAATTCATAATAGTAATGTAAAACAATAATATACGGTAGTAAAATATTAGTAGTGAGGGCGTTCAGTATTCAGTGTTAGTTTACCTTTCAGGCTTGTACTAACCAGCTATTTTGCGCCCTTTAAATTACAACTCTACAGATTTTGGTTAGCAATTTTTCCAGTAAAGCCAGAGACTAAAGCCAATGACTTTTTATTTTGGCTGGCATGCCTATACATACAAGCAGAACGCCCAAAGCCTAACGAAGGCTCCTTCTCTTCATGAGGAAAAAATGCACTAGAGTTATATTCAAATAAAATGCCAGCTACATTGCGACCTGCATTTTTGGTGGATACATGTTCCTGCTCTTTAGCGAAATCCGTAATTGCTCTTTGTATTTCCATATCATATAAATGCACATTACTAGTTGCGGCTACTGTACCTTCAGGCAAAAGTACATCAGTCACGTCCAATGCTATCAAACCATACTTGTTTTTTCGATTCGCACCAATGCGTGTATCAATCTGACTTGATGCTTTTTTAATACGAGAGGCTAATTTCTTTATGGACTTGATACGTTTACACTCTACGTACAACTTATCCTTACCTATATTGACAACAACATCACAGTCATCTGTTAAATCAACTTCATATCCCCCCTTGAGAAACCTAGAGGCAATATTCAGTTCAAACGCGAAGTCTCGTGCAGGGTCATCATTTTCCCCCTTTGCATTCTTCTTGATTGCTTCGGCCCGCAAGCTCTTACCTGACATAACATGCTTGATACGATCTTTTAAACCATCGTGCTTACCATCTTTAAAAGTGTTCCATAAACGGATAATCTGACATGCCTCGGTCGCAGCTTGCATAAAATGATAAAAATCATCAATTAAGTCCTGTTCCGTTGGTACTTTAGCTCCAGGGTTAACAAAAGTTTTTAGCAAACGTTCATAGTCTCCCATTCGAGTACTTTTATACGGAAAACCCAGCTCTTCGGATAGCCATTTACACGATTCTGAAAATTCTATTCGACGATCCTTAAACTCTCCTTCATACATTGCCGTTTTACTTATTTCCAACATTGAAATGCTCATATATCTCCGAACTCAAGTAATTGTTAATGCCGGAATAAACGGCGAGGAATTGTAGACTACGATAAATGACGAAGGAGCGTAAGCCTACAGTTTTTGCATCCACAGTTTTATAAATGCTAAATGCACTTAGGTCGATAGGTGACCAGCAACGTAGCCGACCCCAGTAGCCCAAGTTGTTTCGAACATTGAACTGAAAAGAATACGAGCACGAGCTTTTAATGTTTTTGCCATAGTCACCTCCTTAAATTTGCCTGCCGTGGTTGATAGGACCATTTGGATACTTGCATATCGAATAAGCACAAAAATAAGGGCTACGGAGCCAACAAACGCCCAAGGAATCGAACCTTGGCCTACCTCCCCCATCAGCCTAAGTACACTCTTTTAAGAGCTATTTAAAAACACATATCTAAATAAATTAAGACTTTACTTTATTTTCCATATTCTGCAACCTATTCACTATCCACCTATAGCTGCATGGCTTTAGCTCAACTAAATCAGCCTCACGTCTTTCTGCATTAAGCGTATCAAGCTGTTCAAGAAACTGGTCATACACCTTCTGGTACCTCATCACGGTATGCGTGCGCAGGTATTCGTTTATCACTTCATCAATGAGATCATGGACTTCTTGAGGCAGTTGCTTGGTTCGGTTGCCTTTGGCCTTATGTTTGGGCATCAGTGCGTGTTTATCCCAGCCGCTTTCCACAAAGGCTTTGTTCCAATAGGCTAGCGTGCGCCATGACGGTGGGCCACTGTCGTTTATCTCCGCCGCCTTTTGCGCAATATACGGGGTTAACCATTTCTCGGTATAGGCTGGAACGCTTTGTTCAATTGCGCCTTGCACATACCTATAACGTCGCTGCATTTCTTTTTTTGATGCAACATCTTCCGCAGTTTCTGCTTTAGGCTTTTTAACGGTACTGAGTGGTTTAAAGGTTAGCTTGGTTGGTAGCTCACGCCGCGCAATGGTTCTAAGCTGACCGTTTGAAACCAGTTGTTCAAGTTTTGGCTTTGCAAAATTAAACCGCCCACCGCTTTCAATATCCGTCAACACCACATCACTACCCGCAATGCTTTCAACCGCAAAGTAGGAGCATGAATGCTCCGATAGGCGTTTAACTAAAATCAGGTCGGGGTTTTGCAAGTCCATTATGGTGGCATTTCCTAAAACGACGGTAAAGCACAAGTTCAAATAGCGTATACCCTAATTGAACATCACCAAAACAGGCTAAAAGTGTTCATTTAGGGTGGTTTAAAGCGTTAGTACGCACTATGTTTATTTAGTCTAGATGCTAAATGAACAATTGCCATGAGTAAGATTGGATATGCGCGAGTTTCGACCACAGATCAGTCTTTAGATCTACAAGTAGCCAAACTTGAGGAAACTGGTTGTGACAGGGTGTTTACCGACATGGCATCAGCATCGAATACCAAACGTGATGGGTTTCAAGCCCTACTTGACTACCTTCGTGCCGGTGATACCTTAATCGTGACTCGAGTCGACCGTATCGCTCGTTCCGTACTCGACTTACAAACCTTAGTGTACCACCTAAAATCCAATGAGATTCAGCTACAAGCGCTAGAGCAACCCATCTCAACCGACTCTGCTTCAGGAAAAGCTTTTCTAGATATGCTCGCCGTGTTCGCAGAGTTTGAACTCAATATTAGAAAAGAGCGCCAACTCGAAGGCATCGAAGCCGCTAAAAAAGCGGGTAAATACAAAGGCAGAAAACCAATATCAGACAACACCAAACAAAGCATTTTATCGCTACGCGCAAAAGCTACACCGGTCAGCCAAATAGCAAGCACAGTAAACGTTTCAAGAAACACAGTTTATAAAGTTATCAATCAAGATATTAACAAATGAATTAACTAGGTATAACATACTTAGCTTTGCTATCTGCTTGTGAAAAAGGAATAACAGTGGAAATATTGATACCATTTGCTAAAGATAAAAATGGCTCGCTCGCATTTGTCGATGAAGTAGAAAGCGGTTTAGAATGCAATTGTTTTTGCATCAGCTGCGATATGCCTCTTTCCGCGCACAAGTATAAAACGAACATAAGACGCGATCACTTCAAACATGCACCGAAAGTAAACTCCGAAGATAAGCCATGTGAGATAAGTTATAAACGCGCTATTTTTTGGTTGTGCCGTAATATACTTGCTACCAATTCTAGCATTCACCTTCCTCGATATGTTGGTTTTCCAAACAGTGATAAATCCGATGAAGGTGTGTTGCTCACTGAAGAGAAGGTATACGAATATCAATCTCAAATAACATTAAACCCAGCTATTGAAAGCGCGCAAAACGAAATTGCGATCCTACACACTAATGACTTCGACATCACCCTTGTTTTAACGCTAGAGAGCTCTTCTTACCAATTTAGCTCTACATACAATCAAAAGTCCGCCATTGTAGTTGTCGACGTGGAGGATTTTAGAAAGTATGTTGAAGGCAAAGTAAATGGTTACAGAGAGCAAGTTGAATCTGAATTACTTGTGAAGCTAAGCATCAAGCATTGGCATTACCACCCTCAGCAAACACAAAGGTTTACAGAGTTTTATCGTAGTAAAAATCAAAGAGTACAACTCGCTAAAAAGGAACAAGAACAACGTAAGTGGGAGGAACAGGAGCTATTGGCAGAAGAGAGCGAGCCGTTATATGACTCAGTTTACGGTTTTCAGCAAAATCCTCGTTATAAAAGAAAACCAACACGTGCTTTTAGGGATATTATTGATCTAAATCCCGCACCAAAACAATACGAAAAGAGGTGGTTTAGATGTGGCTACTGTACGAATATTTGGCAACGCTCAAGTACAGATGTTCCTTACTCTGTTGATGAAACGCCATGCCCATCTTGCGATCACCTTATTATAATTGGTTAAGGCAAACGATATGATTAGCGACAAATCAAAAAACCTTCTTGAAAAAATGAGAATTGACTCTGATGAATACTTTAAAAGCTTACATAAAAAGTTTGGTGATGATTACAGAGTTTTCGCAGACGTTTTAGATAGCTTTGATTGCGAGTCAAAAACAGAGCCAAAATTCGCTTTTAGAGATTTTTGGCAGCAAAAGTACGCATCTTACTCCATAGAATCAGAACTGTGTAATTGGGCTTTTGAGCTTTTTAACAATTTAAAAAGGTTTTATTCCGGAGGCGTATTTGAACTGTTCAAAAGCAAGCAAGCTGAGTGGGGGGCACCCCCCGTCAGAATTAAACGCGAAGACGTACCGACTACGTCAGATATTGAAATGCTTGAAGAAGAAGTAACGATATATCGTGGTTTATCAACAGATGAGTTTGCAAGTAAAAACTTTGCACAGTCTTGGACCATAGATCGACAAATAGCTAAAAAGTTTGCCCACGAAGTATATAAAGATAAGATTCAAGGTATAGTTGTTAAAGGTGTTGTTTCAAGAGACAAAATTATCTATTTTGATGCTTCAGACAAAGAGCAAGAAGTGATCATTGAATATGGAGCGGAGATATTTGCTCAAACAAAAACTATCAAGGCCGTTAGTTGAACCACTAGTAATCTGGTAATGGCCAGATTTCTCCTTTAGTAAAACTTGAGCTACTAATGAGCTTCTCTCTATGAAGTTTATCTAATTCATAAGGCACAGCCGCTAAAAAGCCCTGCTTAAACCTCCTGGCTATATGCCTTTTTAAGTGGTGCTTAGGTACAATAGTCGAAGGGCAGTTTATCCATACATTAGGGAGAAATAAGATAGGCAACAGTACAAAGTTTCTGTCAAACTTCACACTTTCGCAGCTAACTTGTAATGTGAGGCTATGGGAGTATATAGCTTCTAGATTAAGCCTCTGATCTTTATATTGTATTGCGAAAGTGCTTAATAAAAATATTGTACAAAAAAGAAAATCTCGGAAGTTACCATCATTTTTATCTATAGAGCCCGACCTGATATTAGCTTGGTCGAAAATAAGTTTAATATCCTCAATAATGATATCGCTTTCCAGACTTTTGAACCTTGGCCTCTCTTCAAAGCTTCTCTCAATTCCTGCCCTATAATCCTCTACTTCAGCCTCAAAAAGTGGCATCACATCAGTGATACTCCTTAAAACAATACCACGATCTTTTTTATCTGGATGAGCTAAAAAGTCACCTATTTCACGAATCACACTGTTTTTCCTCGCATAGTCTCTAGACATCACATAGAAATTCGCAATGTCTTTTTGATCAAATGAACGCTCTAGAAAAGACCGGTAAAACTCTTGTATTTGGTGTTTATAATATTGGTTCATACTTACCATCTTCGACTCTAAAATAGTCACTTATTAAAAGTAATTTCTCTTGCTTGCCAGAATACTAAACTTTCAAGTTTATTTAAAACTTCATCGCAACAGCTTCCTCACCCCGTGAACATACCCACGCTTATAGATTTCATTTCCATCAGCATCTTTGACTTGGCCAGTAGGCATAACTTCCCAGCCTTGTTTACTGAAAAGTTCATCAGAAATTGCCGCTTTAATGGCTTCAACTTCCAGCGGTACCAGTTGTTTGTTTTCAAGTGTGGTGTTGGTTTTATCGCCTTTAGTTCTGTCTATAAACAAGTCAGAGTTGGCTTTTAATGTATTGAGCTGGTCACGGTATTTGTTACGTTCAGCAATTAATGACCCTACTACGGCTCTAATCACTGGGTCGTCGATGGCATCCAAAATATGTTGGTCATTGCTGTTCAATAACTGTTTTTGGCGTACTGAGAGCGGCTTTTTACACGTTGTGCCTGCATAAGCTGCCCAAGCCTCAATTAATTGCTGAAAATGCTTTCCTGTGCGATTACGGATGGTTTGTGTTGATGGGCCGCCTTGCTCTTTTGACAACCGCCCGATCGTTGCCATGGAAAAGTCGAGAGGCGTTATTTTACTTTGTTGCTCAAGCACAGCATTCAATACCGTTAAAGCATTGGCAGTTCTTGTGGTGGCGCTTGCGCATAGCTCTTGCAGCACTAGGGTTGGGTCGACTGGATTAGCCATTTTTCTTTACTCCTAAAGTGGCTGTTGCCATGTTTGCCAATGTTCTGATGCTAATGCCTGTATTACTTTCAATCGCTTGTACACCTTGCTCGAGCAGGCCTGCGTCTTTTAAGTAAGCTTCAGTATCAAGGTAAGTTGAAAGCATTGTCATGGCTTTACTTTTATCTGGTTCTTTCGTGGCATTTAGCATGGCATTGACCATCACATTGCCAAGCTTAAGCTGTGCTTCGTCGTCAAGCTGCATCAAGATTGGTTGGTAGCCCATGCGCATCAGCATAGTGTTTAGTATGTTTGATCTGTGATTAATGGCCGTGGTTTTCTTTAAGTCATCTTTTAAGTCTGCAAATACTTCTGCGTCATCGCAGATTTGGATCAGCTGCCTAAACTCAGATTTCGTGTCTAAAAAGCTAAAGAATGGTGATATGTCTTCTGCCGAGCCAAGCGCAATCACTTTGTCTTTGCGCTCGTGTTCTTCCCGATTTTGCTCGATACTTAGTACCTTACGGATCACCTGAAAACACGCTACTAAGTCTTTGCAGTATTCATCGGCTTCGGTTTTGTGTCGCTCAATACGCCTGTCTATACTGTTTAGCTGGTCGCGCTTGCTAAATGGAGTGCTGTTTACTTCGCAAAAGTATTCTTCATCCAACAAACTCGCTTGCTCGCCCTCAAGCTCCGCAGCAATTTTGGCCGCTTCTGTGGCGTGATAACTTAGGTTATTAAAATGAGCCGTAAGCGATTGAATATAGCGGATGCTGGTAATAAACCAGCGGCAGCGAATACAGTTTTCAATGCCATGGGGTACTGGCGCGTGAAGATCGGCTTGGTTTCGATTCGCTTTTTTTAGTTTATCGCCGCCATTCCAGCACCCAGCAATAGAGGCATGTTCAACCAAGGGCGAGGTGTTGCCTCCTGCTAAACAAATGCCTATCGACTTTTCTTGCCACCCAGCTGGGTTGCGCACTCTCAATGCAGTTTGTAGCGATTCAATGTCTTTAAACGCGGCTTGCAAGCCGATTTCTTCAATGGATTTATTGGCTAGGAATGACTGTAGACTATCGTCTTCTTTGTCGATTATTTTGCCTTCGGCCTCGCGCATTTTCTTGGCCATCATCACAGGCGTGAGCTTGGTGTAGTGCAAAGTCATGATCAAACGACTGTGGCCAACCAACAGCTTTGACAATATCGGTGTGGGTATTTCCCCCTCAATGGCGTAGCAAGTGATCAAAGAAACGCGTAATGCATGCAAAGGAAATAGCGGCCTTCTGGCATTTTTAGGGTCAACAAAATGCACTTTGGCACCATCTCTTAAAGTATGCTCTTTTTTCGCCACATCGTGCTCGAGTTGAGCAAGCAAAGCCACCCAAAGTGCGTTAACATAACCGTCAGTAATTGGCATACAACGTTCGCGCTTACGATACGCAGCAGCATTGCGAAACAAAAAGCAAATATCACCAATTTCACTGCGCTGAATTTTGGTTTTAGTGCTACCAAAGTGCTTGTAATCCAAGTCATAAATTGACGTAGGCTTGTTGATTGGGTTGTACTTTTCTTGCCAGTTTCTTAGCTTTTCTAACCAATACAACACCTCTTCGTGTTGCCACGGGATCATGTATCCCCGAGTTATTTCATCTTTGTTTCTATCAGCGGTTTTATTGGTGTTTATGTACATACCCGTCATCACATCACCAATATCTGGCGTAATAATGCGGTGGAATACCCCTTTTTGCCATGGGCGCTTATCGCTGCCTTCAGCAAAATGATGTTGCTCATTCATTTGCCACTCGCCATTGCTGTAACGCCATGTATCAGCCTCACCCGAGTCCAGCATTCGTACTTGAAAGGTTCGTAAAGGTAGCTGCAATTTAAGATACAAAGCCATGGCACGAACAGGTGACCAAATTAAGTAAATGCTGTCACCCTCTTCTAGGATTCTAAGTGCACCATCTATTCTTATTTGCCGCTGTTTATCTAGCGTGTGTTTCTGCCAAACACAATCGGGGTCTGCTTTGTCTATCACCGACTCATCAACCAAAATCCAGTCTTTTAAAAAGCGAGCATTGGTGAAGAAAATTTCACTGTAGTCGATGGCCCACTGCCATTGTTTAAAGTGACCCCGAGGCGCGGGGCATAATATGCTGCGCAGCTGTTTAATATAGGCGTAGGGTAAGGCGTTATAGACCGTTTCCTGCCGTCTTACTGGATTTTGCTCTTTATCAAAGGGGTTTTGAAGTAGCGGCACAGGATCGCCATTGTCATCTGGTTCTGAGTAGTAGGTATCAATTATCCAATCAATAAAGCGGCATACATCGTTGTTTTGCCTAACACGGTAGCCTTCATTCAGCTCAAGCGGTATAAGAAACTTGTTGTAGTCTTGATCTGCCAGTGTAAATAGCTCAATGGGGTCGATAATAAATCGCGGTACCAAGTATTCATCTAAAAAGCGTGCGATGGCGGCGCGTGAATGGTCATTGCCGTATTGCTTTTGTTCAAGCCAAGATGAGGCCAACTCCCGCCATGTTTCCCAGCCTGAGCCGTTTTTCTTGATAAACCAATTGAACTCATAATCCTGTGTTTTCATGGTTTATATCTCCTTAATTTAGGGTACTGACCGCTAAATAGTCCATCAGGATCAATATCTTCAAAGCCCGATTCCATCACGTTTTGCCAGCTCACGCTGACGTCTTCTTTAAACTCAGCATAGTGTTGGCCATCAAGATTTTTTGATGCTCTTTCACATGCCAAAGTAACATCTCTAATACTGGGCTGGGTATAAACGGCTTGTGATAACAACGAAGCATGGTGGAGCGCCTTTTTGATCAGTCGTGGATCAATACCCGCGCTCGACATACGTCTGCCATAAGCATGACGATGAGCATGTGGGGTTCGCCCTTCTGGTTTTGACACCACTAGGTTTATTCGAGCCATGGCCGCTTTATAACTTTGGTTAAACGCGTTTAGGGTGAGTGATTGGCCTTCGTGTGTTTGTGAAAACGACACAAATGCATAGGGGTGCATTCTCGGTAACGGCAATAAATACAGTAAGTATTGCTGCCACAACTTGGCAAACAGCTCACCGTAAAAAGCAGGAAACCAATGCAGTTGAATGTAATTTTCGTCATCATCAACCACTTTGGTTTTCCAGCCGATTCGGGCGGTACCCGTCATGCGGTTACGAGGAATTAAGTTAAAATTCTCGGCCAAATACGCTGCGCGTGTTTTTTGTCGTTTGCGGCCAGTCCAATTATTTGGTGCTCTGCCATCTTCGGGGTGATACAAGCGTACTATCACACCACTTGGGTTTTCTGGGTCGTAAAACACGTCATCCACCCAAAGGTGCAAAGCATCACTTTCTCGTACACCGGTGCCATGCATCAGCAGCACAATAAGCTGATCACGCAGTGCAACGCGCTTATCTCTGGCTTTGCCTAAACCTTGAACAAAAAAGGGCTTAAAGAGCTTTTCTGGAAATGAAATAGCATCACCGTCAACCTTAAGCACATCCTTTTTACCACGTACCTTGCGCACGGTATTAAGCACACTGGGTAAAGGGTTGCTTTTGATATGGCCTAAAAAGTTGTACTGATTGCGTTTGTACCATGCAGCATAGTTAAGGCGTTCTTGATGAGAGCTGGCTTGTTCAAATGGGTTTAAGCTGGTTGTATTTCTGTTATTGGCGAGCGAATCTGTTAAGCCATTTAGCGCAGATAAAAGTTGATTTACGTTTGCTGTAGAGCGAGGTAGCCAGTATAAACCCGATGGGTCATTCCCTTCTGGGCTAATGGTACCCAGTGACAAACGCATTACAAATGATTGAAATAACTTGCTGGCGTCTGAAAATAATCCTGTGTTGGCTTCCATGTACTCGAGCAACAGTTGGCAAGCAAACGTAATGCGATTCATCCATGGCAAACTTTTAATGTGCGACTGACTTATAACGTAATCAAGTAAGGGATCAAATACACCATATTCGCTAAGCAATACAGGTACTTCAATCAATAAACCTGAATTATCTGTTTTAACTTGCGCAAGAACTTTGACTAACAAGGTAACTAAACCAATTTGTGCTGAGGAGTTTTAGTAGATTAGTACAAGAAGTGATATTGATCTAATGAGCTAAGATTTAGTTTTTAACTTTAAAAAGATAAGAATTAGTACAGATTAGTATACTTTTGACTACTATAAATAAAACTTATACTTCAAACAACACCCAAATGAGGAATTTGGGTGGCAGTCTTACCAGCCACATCTCGGCACACACGTCACAAACTGTGGCTGCTCCCTTCCGGGCCTGACCAGGTTCGCCTGCTAGTGTTGCGAGAGGACCAATAAGACTACCATTGAGGGCCTTGGTTGGCGCGGGAGGGATTATCTCTACTTTTGCTGTGTTATTCAAGGGGAAACACAAAAAGAAAGTGCAATTGCATGTTAAACATACAATCGCACTGTTTTTTAAACGATTTAAGTAAGATTATTGATTATCTAACTCTTTTTTTACGTTGCGTAGTACAGCTTTTATTTTTTTCATGTTTTCAGGGCCCATGCGTAGCAGTTGTTTTTGTGCCGCCGGTAGGCGTTCCCATTCTGAGTAAGCATATTGATAAGTTACTGAATCACGTAACAGTGGCATATCCCCTTTTGGCTCTGGGGTATCTAGCAGCAATTCTATGGCGTCAGTAAGTGTTTGATTAAACGCATCACCTTGATAGCCAATTTCTGTATACGCATCATTGATAAGTGGTTTGTACTCATCGTATAAACGTACGATTTGTGCTGCACTCATGCTAGTAAAGATTTTTACATAAGGGGTATAACGCTCATAGCTGTTTGGATCAATGGTAAGAATATCACCCTCTACTACACTAAAGCCTTCTTCTAACTTAATAACAGGAGTGTGTTTTTGGGCAATTTTACCTTTGGCAAGATTATCTATAAATACCACACCGCGACGAATAACATCGTCGTTTATAACCAAACTCATAGCTGCATCACCTAAGTATTCGTCTAACTTAGCAACAACGACAGGATCGCTTTCATCAAGAGTAGGTAGTGGTTCTACTTGCGGCTCAGGCTCTACTGGGCGTGGTGTTGGCACGGCTAAATCAGCAGGCTTTTCAGGATTAACAGATGGGGCATTAACAACCGGATCGTTCTCTGGTTTTAGCTCCATCATGGGGCGCTCTGCTACGGGTTGCTCAACTTCGGTTGCTGTTTGTGACTCATCACTTGAGTTTAATAACACAAACGCTGCAGCAATAATGATAATAATTAAAATGATGCCTGCAAATAAAAGGTTATTATTCGGTGGACGTTTTTGAACATCTGACGCTGATGGTTGATCTGACATACGAACTCCATAAATATTAAAATGCGATAACAGTAAGAGTACCCTAAATGGATTTAATTCATAGCCTACACTAATAATTATTAACGTAGCTAAGGTATCCTTTGATTCTTCTAGCTTAAAGACTTACAGTTAATAAATAAAGTAAAGACGCTTAACCGCTTAATTGCAACGACGAAACTCAACTATGAAAATCAAGCAAATCGATAAAAACAAACCTAAAGTTGCTCTGTTACTGACCGGTGGTGGTGCACGTGCCGCTTACCAAGTTGGGGTTCTTAAAGCGCTCGCGCAAAGTATGCCGCGTACCGCCCCGCTGCCATTTACTATTATTAATGGTACATCTGCCGGAGCGATCAATTCAGCTGCGCTAGCAAGCTATGCTTCATGCACCCATTTGGCGGTACGTAAACTGGAATCTGTTTGGAAAAACTTTTCTACGTCAATGGTATATAAAAGTGATTTTATCAGCGTGTTTGGCCATTTAATGCGTAACATGCTGACTAGTTTTCAATCTGAACATATTAATCATCCACCAGCGAGCTTGTTGAATAATCAGCCTTTACGTAATTTACTTAATGAAATTTTAGATTTAACTCGCATTGAGCGTAATTTACACCGAAATTATTTAGATGCGCTGTCAATCACCGCATCAAGCTATACCACGGGTGATTCTGTGGCGTTTTTTCAATCTAATACACAGTCACCTTGGCGGCGCGCTAAACGCGAAGGCCAAGCGGCACGTATTAACGTTGAACATTTAATGGCGTCCAGTGCAATTCCTATGGTGTTTCCGAGCGTAAATGTATACAACCACTACTTTGGTGATGGCTCTATTCACCAATTATCGCCACTGAGTCCATGTGTCCATTTAGGCGCTGAAAAAATATTTATTATTGGTGTTGATCAGCCCAAAGAAGCTCATCCGCCGGGTTATCTACCTCACTTCCCAGGGTTATCCTCGATTGCGGGCCATTTGCTCGACAGTGTGTTTACCGACACCTTACAGTCAGATCTTGAGCGCCTTGAACGAATTAACCGAACTTTAGGTTTGTTACCTGGGCGTGATAAACACCAAGAATTAAAGCAAATACAAAGTTTTGTGATCAATCCATCAGAAAACTTTAATGCCATTGCTGCAAACTATTACAGTGATATGCCTTTAGCCATTAAAATATTACTGCGCATGATCGGGGTTAAAAAACGTTCTCAATCGAGTTTAACCAGTTACTTATTGTTTGAAAAACGCTATACCCAGCATTTGATTGAAATTGGTTATAAAGATGGTTTAGAGAAACTGCCACAGATACGCGAATTTTTAGAGCTCGATTAACAGTTAACTATTCACTAATCCGTACCATCGAGTAAATAGCACTCTACCCGCTCTACTCGTCGGGGTTTACCTTGTAGTACAAGAATATCTCCGGCGAGTAAAACAGTGTGCAGCGATGGACTATCAATTTCACGGTCTTTGCGTCGTAATGCTCGCACTGATACTTTACGTTTTTCGAGATTTAATTCATTAATATTTTTAGCAACCGCAAAGGCGTTTTCTGGCAGTGCCATAACGTGTAAATACTCAAGCCGCTCGGCGTTGTTTTCTTCACTATCAAATTGATCTCCAGCAAAAAAACCATGTAAAAATTGGTAACGGTTACGCCGCTCTTTGCTAACCCGCCTAACAATACGCGACATCGGCACGCCCGACATAGACAACACGTGCGACACTAACATTAAGCTCGCTTCTAGTGTTTCTGGCACCACCTCAGTCACGCCAAGCTCTTTGAGTGCTTCGAGATGACTATCATCGCGCATGCGTACCAGTATTTTCACGTCAGGAGCTATTTGCTTTATCGCATCGATCACGATTTGCGCATGTTCAAAATCGGTGAAAGTAATGATCACTAGTCGAGCTCGTTCGACTCCTGCTGATTTTAAAATATCTTTTTGTTTTACATGACCAAAAATAACGGGCTCTCCAGCTGCTTTGGCCTCTTGAACTAGTATTGGGTTACTTTCAACAGCAACGTACTCTATTGCTTCTGGCTTTAAAAACCGCGCAATAGTTTGCCCAACCCGAGAGAACCCACAGATCACTACATGGTTTTGATACAAGGTGCTACTGTTAGGCTGTTGCTGCCACTCACCGTTGGGATTTTTTAATACCCCAAGTTGTTTTAATAACCAAGGCGTCGATTCTATTAAATAAGGCGTTAAGCCCATCGACATGACTGCAATAGCAATTAAAAATGAGGCGTGATCTAAAGCTAATAATTGGTGTTTAGTAGCAAGCGCAATTAATACAAAACCAAACTCGCCCATTTGCCATAGCATGATGCCTGCTGCAATTGCATCTTGTTTTCGCTCGCCCATCAGTTGCGCTAAAAAAGTAATAACACCAATTTTTAATACTAGCATTAGCGCTAATGCAGCCACTATCCAATACCATACGCCAAACACATATAAAATATCGAGCTGCATACCGACAGTGACAAAAAATAGGCCCATTAAAATATCGCGAAATGGTCGAATATCAGCTTCTAATTGATGTCGGTACTGGCTTTCGCCGAGCATCATTCCTGCTAAAAATGCGCCCAGCGCCATCGATAAGCCAAATAAATACGTTAAGCCTGCGGCAAATAAGGCAACCACTAAGGTGGTCAAAACAAACAATTCATCGGTGCGCATTAATGCAACTTCGCTAAAGACTTTTGGCAATACCCACTTGCCTATCATCCATAACAACAAACATACAAATGCGCCTTTAGTTAAAGCGAAAGTCAGGGCCCAGGCAATGCCTTCAGTATCACTGCTTTGGGCCAGTAAAGGTAAAGTAATCAGTAACGGCACCACCGCAATATCTTGAAATAATAACATTCCGATAGCGAGCTGCCCTCGCCGCTGTTTAAGTTCGCCGGTTTCTTTAAGTAATTTAACCACCACCGCTGTTGATGACAGCGCCATTAATGTCGCAATAGTGAAACTGCTCAACAAAGACAAATCCATCAACAATAAAATCAGCATAAACACAATACTTGTGACAATTACTTGCAACGTGCCCAAGCCAAATACAATATTGCGCATTGCCATTAAGCGGCCAACAGAAAACTCCAGCCCTAAACTAAATAATAAAAATACAATACCAAGCTCAGCTACAAAATGTATTTCATGACTTTGCGCCATCCAGCCAATGCCATGACTACCCGCTAATAAGCCAGTAGCAAGGTAGGCGAGGATCGGCGGTAAGCCAATGCGCTTAAATAACCATACCAGCACCACAGCAGCCAGTAATAAGCCAAATATTTGAGCCAATACACTTTGCAAATAAACCTCCTATTTATACTGTTGCCATACCGTCAAAATTTTAGCTACTTAAGAGTTAACTATAGCAACTATCTGTTTTTCAGCCAGTTTGGAATAGTGGCACAAAAATCGCTTAGAAAAGTAATAACAAACTCCTAGGGGGAGAAAACCATGGAAAATGTCCATATTTTGACGCAGCGCATCTCGGCACGTGGCGAGTTTCTGCCGTTTTCGGCAGAGCATTACCGTAATAATGAACCTGCTGCTATTCATAGTTTGCTCGAAAAACTGCAAACAACGTTAAATATAGAAGAGCTATTAACTATTTATGCTGAGCATGCAAAACAAATCATAAATTTTTCAGGCTTGCAGTTTCAGTCGTCTCTTGGAGTGGCACAAATCCCTAATAGTGATAATAGTAAACCGCCATATTCATTTAATTTAGACATAAATAATGAACATTTAGGGCAGCTTATCTATTTTTGCCAATACCCGCTTTCGGGAAGTATCAAGCAAAAGTTAGTTGGCTTACACAGCGTATTGGTTTATCCATTACGTAATGCATTAATGTATAGCCGCGTGCTAAAGCTAGCTACTAAAGACACTTTAACAGGACTTAATAATCGTAGTCAGTTTGATGCTATTTTGGCTCAGAAATTAGAGCGTTTTCGCCGCCATCATCGTCCATTTAGTCTAATGTTGTTAGATTTAGATAACTTTAAACAAGTTAATGATAGCTACGGTCATAAAATTGGCGATGACGTATTACAAGAGTTTGCCAACGTTTTATGCAGTAGTATTCGCGGGACTGATTCTGTATTTCGTTTTGGTGGTGATGAGTTTGCAGTATTGATCGATGATCCTGAATTTACCACAAATAAAGTGATTGCTCAGCGAGTAATGCAGTTAGTGACTCAGTCAAGTTTAATGAAACAATATGAAGTCACCACCAGCATTGGATTTACTTTGGCAAACAGCAAAGATTGTGAGAATGAGATTTTTGCCCGCGCCGATAAAGGTTTATACAAGGCCAAAGCATCAGGGCGTAACTGCGCTAAAGCGTATTAATTAAAGGTAAGCCTAGTTCCCCCACTAGGCTTTCTTTTATAATTATACTAATTATCTGACTTGGCTAATAACTTATAACCTAATAGTGCTAAGCAAAAACCAAAAAAGAAACCACTAATTAGGTATAACAAAGCAGCCATGCTGGTTAGTGGTACAACAATGACCATTAATAATGGAATACTCACCCCAACAATAAAAAATAGTCCACCTTTACCTAACCAGTACGCAATTAAAATAATTGCACACATCAAACCACCTAAAACCGAATACGCTAACGTTAATAGCGCCAGCTCAAACATTACCGTGGCAATGCCCGCTATAACGGCTGTAACTATTAGCCCTAACGGTGCTTTATTGACTAGTGATAAACCAACATGTGGCTGTGACGTTGTCATGTTTTTATCTCCCAAAATATACCTTTTTCATCGGCGTGTTCTGCACTTATAAAATGCCCTACGACATAAACTAATTGCTCATTATAAAAAATAAGTGGCACATTAGCACGTAACCATGGCGCTACTTTTGCATCTTTAAACCAATGTTTAATGCTGTTGTGACCCGGTTTTTTAAGCGGTTTAATACGCGCCTGTGGACAATTAAACTGGACAGAAACGTGTTCATCAAGCAATGGTTTTCTAACTCCTATACCTGATAATTGTATTAGGGTACGACCATCTGAAAGTAACTGATTTTGAGCAGTTAGTGATTGGCTGTCAGGAACGCTTGTTTCACGTACAAAATATAAAAATTTTTGATGCCGGCGAACTTGCCCATCCGTTAACTGAATAAGTAGCTGCGCATCAGCTTTTGCTGTTAAACCTTGTGTAAGTATTTGCTGAGTTTGTTGTTGTGATGGCATAAGCGTCGTAAATTGTCCAAGCCAACAACGCAAAACATTTGCTTGGCGCGCAGCGCTAAAATTTGCTAGCTGTAAACAACTTAACCCTTGCTGGGTGTTTTGGCATTGCCTTAAATCTAACTGAGTGTATTCATCAAGTACATCTTGCTGCTGTTGAAGAAGGTTAACACTTCGCGCTGCGCTTTTCTCAAAGCCGGTAAATCGTTCACTTAATAGAGGCACTATTTGCTGACGAATAAAGTTGCGATCAAAGCGCTCATCCGTATTTGAATCATCGGTAATATGATCAAGCTTAAACTCGGTAGCAAATTGTTCAATACTGTGTCGTGTGGTGTTCAGCAGTGGCCTTAAACATTCTCGCCCAGAACTCAAGGTGCGAGTTTGCCGCATCGATGCTAAGCCTTGTAATCCTGAGCCCCGTTTTAGTCTCAATAAGAACGTTTCTAGTTGATCATTTAAGTGCTGCCCTAGCAAAATAATACTGCCGCTTGGGCTATGCTGATCAAGTGCCTGATACCGAGCATCGCGGGCGAGCTCTTCTAGACTCGTGCGTGATTTATTGGTGATTTTTACCTGAGCCGAGTAAAAAGGAACTTTTACTATTGCACATAATTTTTCGCAAAAATGCTGCCAATCGTCGCCATACTGACTTAAACCATGATTAACATAAACTGCGCTTAATTGCAGTTGCGGTATTTCAGCTTTTAGCGCATTCATTATATGCAGTAATACCACCGAATCCACACCACCAGAGAGCGCTACCGTAAATGCGGTTTTGTGCTCATCGGTATAAGGCGTAATGGCATTTTTTACTTGTTGGTATAACGATGTTGTTTGCATGAGTAACCATCAACTTAAATTTAGTAGTGCTCCAAGCTCCAAAGCATTCTAAAACAAAAAAGCCGCAATAGCGGCTTTTTTTCATCAATTTGGTTGTTTTGTTTATCTTAACAATAGCCAAACGACATTAAACGTTTATAGCGTTGATCAAGCATCTCATCCAGTGACAGAGCTTGTAAATCAGCTAAATCGCGCTTAAGTTGATTTTTCAGGTTACGCGCCATACCTTCGTAGTTACGGTGTGCGCCACCTAATGGCTCTTCAACTAAGCTGTTGATCAAATCAAGCTCTTTAACACGCTCAGCGGTTACACCCATCGCTTCTGCAGCAAGAGGGGCTTTATCAGCGCTCTTCCACAAAATTGATGCACAACCTTCTGGTGAAATCACCGAGTAAGTACTGTACTGCAACATGTTAACGCGATCACCTACACCAATGGCTAGAGCGCCACCTGAGCCACCTTCACCAATAACCGTACAAATTGTTGGCACTTTTAATGCTGCCATCACTTTAAGGTTACGTGCGATTGCTTCAGATTGGCCTCGCTCTTCAGCGCCAACACCAGGGTATGCACCTGGGGTGTCGATAAAGGTCATAATTGGCATTTTAAAACGCTCTGCCATTTCCATTAAGCGTAATGCTTTACGGTAACCTTCAGGCTTTGGCATACCAAAGTTGCGTTTAATTTTTTCAGCTGTGTCACGGCCTTTTTGTTGGCCAATAACCATCACTGGTTGACCTTCAAAGCGTGCAACACCGCCTAAAATTGCCGGATCATTCGCAAAAGTACGATCGCCAGCAAACTCGTCAAATTCCGTGAAAATACGCTCGATATAATCTCGAGTATAAGGACGCAACGGATGACGGGCTAACTGAGAAACCTGCCAAGCACCTAATTTAGAGAATATTTCCTCTTTCATTTTAGCGCTTTTCTCTTTTAATCGACTGACTTCCTCTTCTAACTCAAGGTCTAAATCGCCAGCGCGGCTTATATTTTGTAACTCTTCAATTTTTGCTTCTAACTCTGCGATTGGAAGCTCAAAATCAAGATAATTGAGGCTCATGCTCTAAACTACCTAATTAGTTAAATTCTAGTTCTACATCTTGCGCCGCCATTAACGATAACTTATGAATTAAGTCATCACTAGGCGTAACACACCATTCTGTCCCGAGGGTTAACTGTGCCAACGCATCTGGACGCTGATAGTAAACCTTAATCGGACAAGTACCAAACTTATAAGGTTCGAGTACTTTTTGTAATTTATCGAAGAAGTTGGCTTCGATTTGCACCATATTTAGCGTCATTTTAATCGCTTTAATACGTTTTTCGCGCGCTTGCGCGATGGTGCATATGTCTCTGGCGGTCATTGTAATACCACCGGAGAAGTTATCAAAGCTGACCTGTCCAGATATTACCAAGATATTGTTGATTTGCAGCATATCTTGGTACATTTCAAACTGTTCTGGGAATAAGCGTACATCAATACGGGCACTCTTGTCATCTAAAGTTACAAGCCCCCAACGATTTCCCTTTTTATTTACTAGTGTACGTGCAGCTATAACAAGGCCTGCAGCGGTTGATTGCACATCACGATTAGTTGGCTGTAAATCCACTAATTTACCACTGGTGTAATATTTCAGCTCTTTTCGATACTGATTTATTGGGTGCCCGGTTAAATATAAGCCTAAGGTTTCTTTTTCCCCATCAAGCCATTGGTTATCAGTCAGTGGCGTGGCTTTTATAAATGCTTGCTCGACTTCATCCGGCTCTGTCGCTAATAAACCAAATAAATCAGTTTGCCCTAACGACTCTGCTTTATGATGCTGATCAGCCGCTTTCATCGCGTCTTTTAAGCTTGCCAATAACGTAGCACGCGCTGGTTGCGTTTTCTCGGGACCGAGTTGATCAAGCGCACCGGCGTAAATAAGTTTTTCGGTTACGCGTTTATTGATACGTTTTAAATCTACCCGCGCACAAAAATCGAATAGGTCTTTAAATGGCCCACCGTTACTTCGCGCTTCTAAAATTGCATCTACAGGCGCTTCACCCACGCCTTTGATAGCACCAATACCATAAACAATTTCACCCTTGAGGTTTACTGTAAACTTATAGGCACCGGCATTTACATCAGGCGGTAATAAAGTGAGTTTCATGTTCTCACATTCATCAACCAAGGTGACGATTTTTTCAGTGTTATCCATATCAGCCGACATCACCGCCGCCATAAATTCAGCAGGATAATGGGTTTTCATCCACAGCGTTTGGTACGATACTAACGCATAGGCTGCGGAGTGCGATTTATTGAAACCGTAGCCTGCGAACTTCTCTACCAAGTCGAAGATCTTAATCGCCAGTTCGCCGTCAATGCCGTTATTTCGCGCACCATCTTCAAATGTTGAACGCTGTTTTGCCATCTCTTCTGGCTTTTTCTTACCCATTGCACGACGTAACATATCGGCGCCACCTAGGGTGTAACCTGCCAGTACCTGAGCAATTTGCATTACTTGTTCTTGATACAAGATAATGCCGTAAGTCGGCTCCAAAATAGGCTTTAAGCTTTCGTGTTGATATTGTGCATCTGGATAAGAAATTTCTTCGCGACCAAGTTTTCGGTCGATAAAGTTATCTACCATGCCTGACTGTAATGGCCCAGGACGAAACAAGGCTACCAAGGCGATCATATCTTCAAAGCAATCGGGCTTTAAGCGCCTTACTAAGTCTTTCATACCCCGGGATTCAAGTTGGAATACCGCGGTAGTTTCTGCTCTTAATAGCAGCTCTATACTCTTTTTATCATTCAGTGGAATGGTGTTGATATCTATTGACTCTTTGCCCTCTCGGGTTAAGCGCTCATTAGTCATATCAACTGCCCATTGCAAAATGGTCAGGGTTCGTAGACCTAAGAAGTCAAACTTTACTAATCCGGCGGTCTCTACGTCATTTTTGTCAAACTGAGTAACCGGAAACTTACCTTCATCGTCACAATACAGGGCGGCAAAATCAGTAATTGTAGTCGGTGAAATAACCACACCACCGGCATGTTTACCAGCGTTACGTGTACAGCCTTCAAGGATGCGACACATATCGATTAAGTCTTTTACTTCTGTATCGCCATCGTAAGCTTCTTGCAGGCGTGGCTCAACATCAAACGCTTTTGCCAACGTCATGCCGGGATCGCCTGGGATCAGTTTTGATATACGGTCAACAAATCCGTACGGGTGGCCAAGTACTCGGCCAACATCGCGTATTACCGCTTTTGCTGCCATAGTACCAAAAGTAATGATCTGTGATACCGCGTCTCGTCCATATAGAGCCGATACGTGATCGATTACTTCATCGCGTCTATCCATACAGAAATCGACGTCGAAATCCGGCATTGATACACGTTCAGGGTTCAAGAAGCGCTCGAAAAGTAAATCAAATTCAAGCGGATCAAGATCGGTAATTTTCAGCGCGTACGCCACTAACGAACCCGCACCTGAACCACGCCCTGGCCCAACTGGAATATTGTTATCTTTACTCCACTGGATGAACTCCATTACGATCAAGAAGTAACCAGGGAAACCCATTTGGTTAATTACATCGAGCTCGATTTGTAAACGCTCGTCGTATTCAACACGTTTTTCTGCTCGGTCAGCTTCATCAGGGAATAAAAACTGTAGGCGCTCTTCAAGACCGTCTCGGGATACTTTCACCAAGAAGTCTTCAATTTTTAATGAGCCGGTTGGGTAATCTGGTAAGAAATACGTACCAAGCTGCACCGTCACATTACAGCGTTTGGCGATTTCCACACTGTTTTGCAGCGCTTCTGGGATATCACTAAACAGCTCAGCCATTTGTGCTGGGGTTTTTAAGTACTGCTCTTCAGAGAAGCGCTTTGGTCGGCGTTTATCATCAAGCGTATAGCCGTCAAATATTGCTACGCGTATTTCGTGGGCCTCGAAGTTTTCAGGCTTCAAAAATACCACTTCGTTGGTAGCCACAACTGGCAATTGCTCAACGGTTGCAAGCTCAACCGCTAAGTGTAAATAGTCTTCTTCTTGTGTACGCTTAGTACGTATCAACTCAATATAGTAGTTATCACTAAAATGCTGTTTATAAAAACTAACCACCGACTCAACTGTGGCTGGGTTGCCTTTTAATAGCGCTTTACCTAAATCGCCATCTTTGGCACCAGAGAGTAAAATAAGCCCTTCTTTGTGCTCAACTAACCAATCTCGTTCAATAACAGGGCGATGAAATAAATGCCCACGTTGATACGCTTTAGAGATTAAAAGGGTAAGATTTTTATAACCGACATTATCTTTAGCTAAAATAACTAACCGACAAGGCCCTTCTGGAAACTCTGGGCTGTGTAACCAAAAATCAGCACCAACAATTGGTTTAATACCCGCATTATGAGCGGTGTCGTAAAAGCGCACTAAACCACATAAGTTCATTTGGTCGGTAATGGCCAATGCCGGTAATTGTAATTCCTGCGCTTTGGCGACAATCGGTTTAGTTTTCGCTAAACCATCGACCATTGAAAAGTCTGAATGTACCCGTAAATGCACAAAATCTGGAGCTGCCATTACTTCTCCTGCATCGCCAGTACACGTTGTACTGGTTTAAAGCTTTTACGATGTTCACTAATGGCGCCGTACTGCTCAAGAGCAGCAAAATGTGCCTTGGTTGGGTAGCCTTTATGACCTGCAAAACCATATTCTGGATAGCGTTTATCAAGCTCAATCATTTCATCATCACGGGCAACTTTAGCAATAATGGATGCTGCTGAGATCTCTGCCACTAGACTGTCGCCTTTTATTACGGCTTGTGCCGGCATACTGAGCGCAGGTAGGCGATTGCCATCGACAAATACAAACTCAGGGGTGGTACTTAAGCCTTCAACCGCACGAGTCATTGCCAGCATAGTGGCATGGAGAATATTTAACTCGTCGATTTCTGTGGGGCTACATCGGCCAATGGACCAACACAGCGCTTTTTCTTTGATCTCAATTGCTAGTGCTTGGCGTTTTTTATCGGTTAACTTTTTTGAATCCGCAAGACCAGCTATCGGTTTAGCTGGATCGAGGATCACCGCAGCGGTCACTACATCGCCAACTAATGGCCCACGGCCGACTTCGTCAACGCCAGCGATAAAGCTGAGGTTAGGTCGTTCAATTTGCATCTATAATCTCCGCAACAGCAGTGGCTGCTTGCTCACTAGCATTTAAGCGTATTTGCTGGTGAATGGCTAAAAAACGCGCTTTCAACTCGCGATTATCACTATTTAGCATTGGTTCAAGGGCGTTCGTTAGGTTTTCAACGCTGCAATCATGCTGCATAAATTCAGGCACTAGCTCTTCGTCAGCTAATAAGTTTGGTAACGAAAAGTATTTAATATTAAAAGTGAATAAACTTTTAAAAATCCAATAACTTAGGGCTTTTATTTTATAGCCAACCACCATAGGTTTTTTATAAAGCATCCCTTCCAGGGTCGCGGTACCTGATGCAATTAAAATCACATCTGCCGCTTGCATAGCAAGGTTCGATTGCCCATCCAACAACTGAATATTTAGTTGTGGCGCTGTAGCTGCCAAAATAGCACTAAATTGTGCTTTGCGTTGCTCATTTACTAATGGCACCACTATTTTTAAATCAGGATTTTTAGCTTGTAGCCCGGCCGCTGTTTTAAGGTAAGTTTCACTAAGCAACCCTACTTCTGAGCCTCGACTACCTGGCAATAATGCCAGTACTTTATCATCAAGGCTTAAACCTAATTGTTGACGCGCTGCGCTGTCGTCATGCTCAAGGGCAATATCATCAGCCAGTGTATGGCCAACAAAAGTACATGGCACATTATGTTTATCGTAAAATGCTTTTTCAAACGGTAATAAAGCCAGCACCATATTGGTTGCAGCGCTGATTTTGTGGATACGTTTTTCTCGCCATGCCCACACTGATGGACTTACATATTGAATCGTTTTAATCCCAGCATCTTTTAACGGCTTTTCAACCCGTAAATTAAAGTCAGGTGCATCAATACCTATATAAACGTCTGGCGGGTTATCAATAAAGTGTTGGACTAGTTGCTTGCGAATTTTTAATAACCGCGGTAATCGGCCTAGCACTTCCACTAAGCCCATTACAGCTAACTCTTCCATATCAAATAAGCTACTACAGCCTTGCGCCTGCATTTTCGGCCCTGCAATACCTTCAAAAATGGCATCAGGGTAGCGCTGTTTCAATGCTTTAATTAGGCCTTCACCTAAAATATCACCAGAGAGCTCTCCAACTACAATCGCTATACGT
Source organism: Pseudoalteromonas sp. SR41-4 (assembly GCF_014163985.1). Taxonomy (NCBI): domain Bacteria; kingdom Pseudomonadati; phylum Pseudomonadota; class Gammaproteobacteria; order Alteromonadales; family Pseudoalteromonadaceae; genus Pseudoalteromonas; species Pseudoalteromonas sp. SR41-4. Next base: position 27,186 of record NZ_JACJEI010000014.1, read on the forward strand.
AGTGGCTGTTTATCTTTATTCATGGCTGTTTTTTATTCACAAGTCAACAAGACGGTCATAGGCATTAGTCTAGCTTGTTTTACTGCGCGATTAAATGACACACCCTGAATAAATTAGAGAAACCTTCTGCAACGTACCTTTACTGATACAATCAGAACTATTTGCCTGTTTTTCAAACATATATTGGTAAATAGTTAAGCTCTGTGTTTCACTAACTAAAGCCGATTAAAAAGCGTCGCATTAATCATAATGGGGTAATATTTATCCATGTTGTGATTGACAATAATTAACCAAAAGAGAATAATGCATAAAGTTTCAATGATTACTGAAACTTTATTAACTAACTTTTGCTTACTTTATTTGTTTTGTGACTCGCCCGCACATTCAAGGAGCTATAAAAAATGATAGATGAAACCTTTGTGGATCTATCGCGATTACAGTTTGCTGTCACCGCCCTGTTTCACTTTTTATTTGTACCACTGACTCTAGGTATGACCTGGATTTTAGTGATCATGGAGTCGGTTTATGTAATGACCGGCCGAGAAATCTACCGTGATATGACCAAGTTTTGGGGTAAACTATTTGGCATTAACTTCGCCATTGGTGTAGCCACAGGCCTTACCATGGAGTTTGAATTTGGTACTAACTGGTCTTATTACTCTCATTATGTGGGCGATGTATTTGGCGCTCCCCTTGCAATAGAAGGGCTAATGGCATTCTTTTTAGAATCGACCTTTGTAGGTATGTTCTTTTTAGGCTGGGAGCGGCTCAGTAAACGCCAGCATTTAGGTGCAACCTTTTTAATGGCTATTGGTACTAATATGTCTGCGCTGTGGATATTAGTCGCTAATGGTTGGATGCAAAACCCTGTCGGTGCTGAATTTAACTATCAAACTATGCGCATGGAAATGACGAGTTTTGCCGAGCTTGTGTTTAACCCTGTCGCACAAGTTAAGTTTATTCATACTGTGTCTGCGGGCTATGTTGCCGCATCCATGTTCGTATTGGGGATCAGTAGTTGGTATATCCTTAAGGGCCGTGATCTCGCTTTTGCAAAACGCTCTTTTTCAGTCGCTAGCGGCTTTGGTTTAGCCTCAGTATTGTGTGTTATTTTACTTGGCGATGAATCAGGCTATGAAGTCGGTGAAGTACAAAAAGTAAAACTGGCAACCATTGAAGCTGAATGGCACACCGAGGAAGCACCCGCTGCGTTTACGTTAGTTGGGATCCCTGATTCCGATAAACAAGTGACCCATGCTGCCGTTAAAATCCCGTATGCACTAGGCTTAATAGCGACCCGCTCGCTAGATGAGCAAGTCATCGGCATTAATGATTTAGAAAAACAACATGAAGTGCGTATTCGTAACGGTATGATCGCTTATAAATACCTTGAAAAACTGCGCAGTGGTGATGACTCAGCTGAGAATATTGCTAAGTTTGACACCCTCAAAGCTGATTTAGGCTACGGCTTATTGTTAAAGCGTTATACACCAAATGTAGTGGATGCAACTGAAGCACAAATTCAGCAAGCCGTTAAAGATTCGTTCCCTCAAGTAGGCCCGATGTTTTGGTCATTTAGGATCATGGTTGGCTGTGGTGTGATTATGCTGGGCGTATTTGTATTGTCTTTTTATTACAATGCACATCGTGTGATTGAACAAAAACGTTGGTTATTGTGGGCTGCGGTGTGGAGTATCCCTCTACCTTGGATAGCAATTGAATTTGGCTGGATAGTTGCCGAGTATGGCCGTCAGCCGTGGGCAATCTCTGAAATACTGCCAACCTTTTTAGCGACCTCGTCACTGACTGTCAATGATATTTTAATAAGCTTAACCGGCTTTATCGTCTTCTACACCGGCCTTGCTATTGTCGAAGGCTGGCTGATGCTGCGATTTGTAAAAATAGGACCAAGTTCATTGCACACTGGTAAATATCACTTTGAACATTTAGATGACCATACTAATGGCGACCAAATAACTGACGAGCAAGGAGCAAAATCATGATTTTCGATTATGAAACGTTAAAGTTACTTTGGTGGGTTATCATCGGCGTATTGTTAATTGGTTTTGCAATCACCGATGGTATGGACATGGGCGTGGCTATGCTTATCAAGTTAGTTGGTAAAACCGACAGTGAACGCCGTGTGGTGATCAATACGGTAGGTCCACACTGGGATGGTAACCAAGTATGGTTTATCACCGCAGGTGGTGCCTTATTTGCAGCGTGGCCGATGGTTTATGCGGCTGCATTTTCGGGCTTTTACTTTGCTATGATGTTGGTATTGTTTGCCTTATTTTTTAGACCTTTGGGTTTTGACTATCGCAGCAAAATTGACTCTCCACGCTGGCGTAACAATTGGGATTGGGGCTTATTTGCTGGCAGTGCCATTCCTGCTCTGGTATTTGGCGTGGCCTTTGGCAATCTGTTTTTAGGTGTGCCATTTAGTATTGATGAATACCTTAGAACCAGCTACCAAGGATCTTTCTTTGCATTATTAAATCCATTTGCCTTATTAGCCGGCTTGATCAGCGTAACTATGTTACTTGCCCATGGCGGTATGTGGTTACAGCTGCGTACAGACAGTGATGTTGCTCGTCGCTCAGCGCAATATGGTCGTTATGCACTGTTAGCATTCATCGTGTTATTTGCTGTTGCAGGTATTTGGATTGCTAATCTTGATGGTTACCAAATAATCTCGATGGGTGATACGCAAGGCTTTGCAAACCCACTAGATAAAACAGTAACCACCTCTGCAGGTGCTTGGTTAAACAATTATCAACAAATGCCTTTAACTATGCTGTTCCCTGCGGTCGCTTTTTTAATGGCTGCATTAGCGTGGATATGTTCAAAAATTAATAGACCGGGCCTGGCATTAATAGCAACAAGCTTAATGCTTGGCGGTGTGATCATGACGGCTGGAATGTCCTTATTCCCATTTATTATGCCATCAAGTAATCACCCTGATATTAGTTTAACAATATGGGATGCGGTTTCTAGCCATAGAACATTGAATGTAATGTTTATTGCAGTAAGTATTTTTGTGCCACTTATTTTACTTTACACCACATGGTGTTATGTGAAAATGTGGCGCAAAGTAACCGTAGAAGAAATTGAAAATAACAGCCATGGCAGTTACTAAGGAGATTTGATCTATGTGGTATTTTGCTTGGATACTCGGTGTTTTATTAGCCTGTACGTTAGGTGTGATCAACGTTATGTGGTACGAATTTGGCCAGAACAAAGACAGTATCGCTGACGACGAACAAGAATTACACGATAGGCTTAATCGCCAAAATGACGACTAACCCCCGACCAAATCGCGCGCAGCAAACTACGCTACGCGCGTTTTTAAAAACGCATTCCAATCACGCTGGCAGTCTTTTAAAAATCAGTATTGCGCTAGGAACATTTAACGCATTATTGATGATTGCCAGTGCTTATTTAGTGGCACGATCAATTCATTTAGTGATGTTTGAACACGCCAATTTAGCCACTATTACCCCTTTACTTTGGCCATTAGCAGCATTGATTTTAGGGCGCGGAATATTGCTTGGATTTTCGCAGCGCATAAGTGCCCAAGCCGCACTTAAAATTAAAACTGCAATGCGCCATGCTTTACTCGAGAAACTCACCTTACTTGGGCCAAGTTATATTGAACAACAAGGTCATGGCGCGACTTTAAACACCCTACACAATGGTGTTGAAGCACTGCACGATTATTATGCTAATTATTTACCGAGCGTGGCTTACAGTGCGCTTATTCCTTTGGCTATCCTGATGGTGATTTTTCCTACCGATTGGAAAGCTGGGTTGATTTTTTTATTCACCGCCCCCCTAATTCCGTTTTTTATGATTTTGGTTGGCCACAAAGCAGAACAACTGAATCAACAACGTTGGCAACAACTAGCTGTGTTGGGTAATTACTTTTTTGACCGCTTACAAGGCTTAACCCAACTAAAGTTATTTAATGCGACTACGCGCGAACTAAAACAAATTGCCAAAATTTCCGATGACTTTCGCCATGCGACTTTAAACGTATTAAAAATCGCATTTTTATCATCTTTCGCACTCGAGTTTTTAGCGACCATTAGTGTCGCGTTAGTAGCGGTGATAATCGGTTTTCGGTTGTTTTTTGGTACCTTAGATTTTTCGACCGGCTTTGTTGTACTGTTACTTGCCCCGGAGTTTTATTTACCGCTGCGCCAACTCGGCAGCCATTACCATGCCCGATTAGAAGGGATTAGTGCCGCTGCTGATATGCTAAAAATATTGAATGAGCCACTCCCTGCTAAGGCTCTTGAGAACATACAACCAAATACTCAAAATAGCTTAAACTTACCAAGTATCGAACAACTAAATATTGATAATTTAAATTTTCATTACCCACAAAGTAATGAAGGCGTTAACAATATAAACCTTACATTTGCAGGCACAGGCCTGTATGCCATCGTTGGTCAAAGTGGTGCTGGTAAAAGCACCTTACTCGATTGTTTATTAGGGTTTCATCCTCAGGTGATCGGTGCTGTTACGGTAAATCAACAACAATTAGCCGCATCACACATTAAGCAATGGCAGCAACATATTGCCTGGATCCCACAACAACCTACTTTATTGTTTAACAGTATCAAAGCTAACTTACTATTGGCCAAACCGGATGCCACACTCACGCAGCTAGAAACTGCAGCAGAGCAAGCTGGTGCACTTGAGTTTATCAATCAATTACCAGAGGGCTTTGACACTCAAATTGGTGAACAAGGCGAAGGACTCTCAGGCGGGCAAAAGCAGCGGATCGCTTTAGCTCGGGCATTTTTAAAACAAGCGCCAATTTTGATCCTTGATGAGCCAACCGCACACCTCGATAGCCAAACTGAGCAACAGGTGCAAGCGGCTATCAATCATTATGCACAGCAACATCTCGTTGTGGTGATAGCCCATCGCTTAAATACCATTGCACAAGCTAAACAAGTTATTGTAATGAAAGATGGTGCTGTTATTGAACAAGGTAGCTTTAAAACCCTCATCGATAACCAAGGCGCGCTGTTTGATTTAGTGCATGCAAGGAGTAAACAGCATGACTAATTTTTTACGTTTATTAAAACTGTGTAGACCGCACCTAGGTGCAATGCTGTTAGGGGCATTTTTAGCAACCTTAACAGTACTGGCAAACGTTGGCTTATTGGCTATTTCTGGTTGGTTTTTAGCCGCCATGGCTGCGGCTGGCTTGGCCGGCACGCAAATGAATTACTTCACACCAGCCGGCACAATTAGATTTTTGGCAATCGTAAGAACCGCCTCTCGTTACGGCGAGCGATTGGTAACCCACAACGCCACCTTTTTATTATTAAGTGAAATTCGTGTCAGTGTTTTTAACACGCTAAGCCAGCTAAGCAATGTTGATTTAGCCATGAGCCGCAGCGCCGATCTATTTAACCGCATGCAAAATGACGTTGAAGCGCTCGATAAATTTTACTTAAACGTATTATTACCAATGATTGTTGCGCTAATCAGCGTGCCAATTGTGGTTGCAATTATGGCAGCCTACAACAGTAATGTAGCGCTACTATGCTTTACTGCACTCTTAATAGTAGGCGTTGCCCTGCCGATCATACTGAGTAAACAACTTCAGCAAACTGCCGACCTCGAAACTCACTATTCGGCGACTTTACGTGCTGAATTATCAGATACCCTAAGTGGCTTACGAGAGCTGGCTATCTATCAAGCCACCGAGCAACAAATTGAGCAATGTCGGGCAGCCAGTGAACGCTATAATCGGCAACTATTTGTTCGCCATAGCGCCGAAGCACATAGTAATGGCGTATCACTATTAATAGTACAACTGAGTATGCTCGGTGCCATTATGATAATTGCACCGCTAGTTTACAGCGGAGCTATGGCCAATGTTGAACTGGCAATGCTTAGTTTATTTGTGCTTGCTAGTTTTGAAACGGTGCTAACGCTGCCAAATGCGTTTATTCAATTGCCCGTAGCGCTAAGCGCTGCAAAGCGTATTTTTGATTTAGAAGATAAACTGCGCCCTGAAACTACAAGCGTTCAGGAGTCGTTATCAGTGCAACCTTTAGGGCTTGAATTTAAAGATCTTAGTTATTGTTACCACAGTGATACTTTTGCGCTTAACAACTTAAGTTTTGCGATTGAGCCACTGCAAAAAGTCGCGATTGTGGGGCAAAGCGGCAGTGGGAAAAGTACGCTGGTTAATTTACTCAGTGGTTTATGGCCACAGCAAAATGGTGAGATAAATCTAACTTCAGCAGACAAAACCATAGCAATTAACACGATCAGTCAACAAAATCGCTGCGAACTGATTAACATAGTCGCACAACAACATCATATTTTTGATGGCACCATTGCTGAAAACTTACGCTATGCGGCGCCCTCAGCAACTAAACAACAAATGCGCACAGCCTGTCAACAAGCACAGTTAGGTGATTGGCTTAGCGAGTTAAAACTAGGATTAGACACCCGCTTAGGCACAGGTGGCAGAAGTTTGTCGCGTGGGCAATCGCGGCGTTTAGCGTTAGCGCAAGCCTTACTCAGAGCACCGGCTATTTTAGTGCTTGATGAGCCAACCGAAGGCCTCGACAATCAATCGAAGCATCAAGTTATGGATGCGATATTAACCAGCATGCAGCACTGTACTGTGATCAGCATAACTCACGACCCTGCCTTACTTGCCAATATGGATAACGTAATTTGGTTAGAGCAAGGGCAAATAAAAGCGATTGCAACGCATCAGCAACTATTAGCAGAGCAACCTGAGTACGTGAACTTGATCACACGCTTTTAATCAATTACTTCAACGGTTACGTTAATAACGCCCGAGCTTGGCTCTGCGAGTTGCTCAAACGCATGCTTTGTTAAATCGATGATACGGCCGCGAATAAAAGGACCGCGATCATTCACTCTAACGACCACTGAACGGTTATTTGCTGTGTTTGTGACTTTAACTTTGCTGTTAAAAGGGAGCTGTTTGTGCGCCGCAGTCATGGCTTGTTGGTCAAACTTTTCACCACTAGCGGTCAGCCGACCATGGTATTTATCGGCATAAAAGCTAGCATTTCCCTGCTCACGAATACCTGTGCTTGTTGCAGAATAGTTTGTCGGCGAGCTACTACAGCCAGCTAAAATAGCCAGTGCTAAGCTAATTAAAAGTGCTTTAATCAAAATTCAACGCTCCCTTAGAATGCATAAAGGTAGCAGGTATCAACAGAATGCATAAAGGTAGCAGGTATCAACTGAGCTGCAACTGAATTAAAGTAAATACAAAACAGTGAATACAAAAAAGCCACCAAGTTAACTTAATAACTGGTGGCTTTTATACACAGCATAAACGAATTAACGAATAATACCGCGTTCAGAATTTTTCACAAAATCAACCATTAACTGTACTGCTGGGTACTTAGCGGCATCATCAGCAAGCGCTGCAAGTGCCTCTTCAACACCTAAGCTCTTGCGGTATAATGTTTTATAAGCACGACGTGTTGCCATTACTTCATCGCTTTCAAAACCACGGCGTTTCATGCCTTCAGTATTAATTGCAACAGGACCTGCTGGCGTACCTATGGTTGTTACAAACGGCGGCACATCTTTGTTGACGCCAGAGTACATACCTACAAAGGCATGTGCCCCCACTTTACAGAATTGATGAATACCTGAATTACCCGCTAAGATAACCCAGTCACCAATATGTACATGGCCTGCAACAGATGCATTATTAGCAAAAATAACGTTATCGCCAATCACTGCATCATGAGCTACGTGAGTGTAAGCCATAAATAAATTATTGCTGCCAATCTTAGTCACACCTTGGTCTTGAATTGTACCTCGGTGGATAGTCGCGCATTCACGAATAACATTGTTATCGCCAATGATAAGTGTGGTTGGCTCATTATTATATTTTTTGTCTTGGCAGGCTTCACCTACAGACGCAAATTGAAATATATGATTGCCTGAACCTATTGTTGACGGACCTTTGACCACAACATGGGATTCGATAATGCAGTTGTCACCAATAACCACATCGTTGCCAATGTAGCTGTAAGGGCCAACTGATACATTATTACCTAACTTTGCACCTGATTCGATTATCGCTGTAGGATGGATCACAATTAAAGCTCTCTTCTCGCACACATGATTTCGGCACTACATACTATTTTGCCATCAACTTTTGCTTCTGCTGCAAACTTCCAAATATTACGACGCTCTTTTAAAAATTGAACGTGTAAATGCATGGTGTCACCAGGCGTTACTGGTTGTTTAAAGCGCGCATTATCTATCGCTGCAAATAAATATAGTTCATTTTCACTGCGATTTTCGACAGTTTTAAAACCCAATAAACCGGTTGCCTGTGCCATGGCTTCTAAAATTAATACACCAGGAAAAATTGGCTGGTTAGGGAAATGGCCGGTAAAAATCGGTTCATTAAAAGTTACGTTCTTAATTGCATGTAATGATTCACCAGGGGTGTAATCAAGCACACGGTCAACTAGTAGCATCGGGTAACGATGCGGAAGTAAGCTTAAAATTTCTTGTATATCAAGGCTATTTAATTCGTTTGCCAAAATAGCATCCTTATTAATGATCAACGTTTAATGACTTAGTCAGAGTCTCTAGCGCTTTAAGGCGAACTTTCATCTCTGGCAGATTACGTAAATGGGCAATGTTTCTGCGCCACTCTTTATTTGAAGAGTGTGGAAGCCCTGAGGAATAAACACCAGGTTCCGTAATCGCTTTAGTCACCATGCTCATACCCGTAAGTATAACACCATCACAGATATCTATGTGACCATTTATGCCTACAAGCCCCGCAATCTGGCAATTTTTACCAATAGTTGTACTACCAGCTATCACGGTACAGCCAGCAATTGCTGTGCCTGAACCAATTTCAACATTATGAGCAATTTGACATTGGTTATCGATAATCACATTGCTGTGAATGATTGTGTCGTCTATTGCGCCGCGATCAACCGTAGTACCTGCACCAATTTCAACCTTGTCACTAATAATAACGCGACCAAGCTGAGGGATTTTTATCCATTGTCCTTTATCGTTTGCATAGCCAAAGCCATCACTGCCGATTACGCTACTTGATTGAAATAAACAATCATTGCCAATCTCTACATCATGATAAACACTGACATTTGCCCACAGTTTTGTGCCATTGCCAATTTTTGTGTTTTCACCAATAAAGCAATTAGCACCTATTTGCACGTTATCACCAATTACCGCTCCGGCTTCAATCACCGCATTAGCGGCAACAGCGGCTGTGCTTGCAACCGTGGCATCAGGGTGGATCACCGCACTTGGGTGTATACCTGATGACGCTGAACGTGGCGTGGTATCGAGTAACTGAGCTAATTTCGCGTAGCAAACATAGGGGTTAGCAACGATGAGCTTATTACCTTGATAATACTCTGCATCTGCGGCAGATAAGATCACTGCCCCCGCTTGAGTATCACTAAGTTGTGAGCGATATTTCTTATTCGCTAAAAATGCAATATGCCCAGATTGGGCATTTGCAAGTGTAGCAATTTTTGAGATTTCCCAAGCGCCGTCACCGTCAAGCTCGGCGCCTAGAAGTTCCGCAATCTGCGAAAGCGTATAATTATGCATATAATAAGTTCTATTGCTTACTTACTTGATCAACAACTTTACTTGATAAATCAACTACCGTTTTAGGGTTAAAGTAGATAGTAGTATCTTTAACTTTAACTTCATCATATTTACCATCTTTGGCAATATCTTCGATTGCTTTGATGATAAGACCTTGAACTTTAGCTAATTCTTGATTTTGACGAACTTTAATTTCTTGCTCTAAAGGACGACCTTTTTCAGCAAGATTTTTTTGCATACCTTCCACTTTTTCACGTAGGGCATCTTTTTGCGCTTGGCTCATCGTAGTGCTTTCACGCTTGAATTTTTCTGCTTCAAAGCGGATATCGCCCTGCAACTTCTCAAGCTCTTGACGACGCTCAGCAAATTCAGCTTGTAATGTTTGCTCAACTTTTGCCATTTGTGGGATTTGTTTGTAGATTTCTTGCATATCTACGATACCTACTTTATGTGCAAAAGCACTTGCAGAAGTACCCATCATAAGTGTAGCTAAAATGGCAATTGCCGATGATTTAAATGATTTTTTCACAAAAAACTCCTTTAGAATGTATTACTAATGTTAAAGCTGATGGTCTTCGTATCGTCATCTTCTTCTTGTTGCAATGGATACGCAAAACTAATCAACATAGGACCCATAGGTGAGATCCATTGTAGTGATAAACCGGTTGATACCCTAAAGCGCAGCGGATCTGAATAATCCTCAAGCTTAGCGCGTTCATCCGGCCCTAAATTTTTATAACGATCAACGTTAAATTCAGTATCCCATACGTTTGCAGCATCAATAAAGAAGCTGGTACGTACAGAACTGGTATTATCTTCATCCAAGAATGGAGTTGGCACAATTAACTCCATGCCAGCAACCGCTTTAGCATTACCACCAATACGCCCTTGTGGTGTTAACACATCAAACTCTGGCGAACCGCCTATATTGCCTGTTAGGCCACCATCTGGCAACGAAGTGCCCGGAATTAACTGTGGCGTACGTGATATTGCGCGCGGCAATATAGTATTACGGTCAAAACCGCGTAATTCCATTTCTGTTATACGAAAGTACTCTTGGAATGGCAATGTTTGGTCGTAACCATTGGTTGTGCCATAACCGTTACCATAACCAAGCGCAGCACGGGTTGAGAATACCCAACGATGGTTATTCGAAAGCGGCCAATAAAAACGCGAGTCATAGTTTAACTTAAAGTAAGTTAAATCAGAGTTTGGCGTAGTACCTGTTAAGTTTAATGTTTGACGCGAACCTGCAGTTGGGAATAAGCCACGGTTTACTGTCACACGAGACCAGCCAACGCTGAGTTCGTACTTAGTAAAATCAAATCCTTTATCTGGATTATTCGGGTCTAAGAAGGTCTCACGCATAACACGAGTTTGCTCATATTCAGCAATTTCAGATAATTCTTCTTGGATCCAACGTACACCAAAGTTGATACGGTTTACCGCATCAATCGGGAATCCTATATTAGTACCAATCCCGTAGCTTTTCGATTTGTAATCGATGAGGCTAAACTTACTTGCATCGTAATTACTGTAGAAAATACTACTGCCTTGCGACACACCATCTGGGGTGAAGTAAGGGTCGGTATACGATAAACTAACACGTTCTGAACCACGCGAGGTATTGATGTTAAAGCCAATCTGGTTACCCGTGCCTAAGAAGTTAGACTCAGTAACACCGATATTAAATTGCAGACCTAAGTAAGAACCATAAGCAAGACCTGCATTAAAGCTACCTGCTGATTGCTCTTTAACAGTAAAATCGACATCAACTTGGTCATCTATACCAGGGACTGGCACAACATTAAAATCAACACTTTCCATGTAAGGAAGACGTTGAATTTGTAGCTTTGAACGCTCAAGATTCTGATTCGATAACCAGGCGCCTTCCAGCTGGGTCATTTCACGACGTAATACTTCATCTGCGGTATTTTGGTTACCACCAACGATAATACGACGAACATAAACACGCTGACCAGGATTAACTGAGAGTGTTAACTGAACTTCTTTGTTTTCATCGTCAATTTCAGGAATGGTGCGAACTTCCGCATTCGCATAACCGAAACGCGCTAAATAACTTTTGATAAATTCTTCAGATGAGGTAACCACTGAGCCATTATAAAGTTCACCGGCACGAAGTGGAATAACGCTTTTGATCAGTTCTTCACGGCCAAGTAAATCACCAATGAAGTCAAAGCCTTTCACTTTGTATTTAACGCCTTCGGTGATGTTAGCTGTTACATACACAGATTCACGCTCAGGACTAACTGATACTTGTGTTGAGTCAATATTAAAACGTAAGTAACCACGGTCTAAATAATAACTACGAATTTTCTCGAGATCGCCTTCAATGGTTTGTTTCTGGTAGCGATCGCTGCCCATAAACTGCCACCAAGGTAAATCTTGTTGTGACTCAGCAAGTGCTAACAAGTCTTCATCACTAAATAATTCATTACCAACTAAGTTGATCTGACGAATAGATGCGGCATCGCCTTCATCAAACTCAAGTTTTAGCTTAACGCGGTTACGCGGTAACTTAGTGATACTGACATCAATTTTAGCGTTGTATTTACCAATACTGTGGAAAAACTCTATTAAGCCTTTCTCGATGTTATCCACCACAGTTTTATCCAGTGGTTCACCTTGGCGAATATCTTGCTGATCAAGCGACTGAGTAAGCTGCTCGTCTTTAATGTCTTTATTGCCTTCAAACTCAATAACACTAATTGTTGGGCGCTCTGTTACTTTAAAAATAACATTATTGCCATCACGTAGTGCCTTGATGTTGTCGAAGTGACCTGAGTTATACAAAGACTTAATCGTTTTTGAAATTGTGTAGTCATCAACATTATCACCCACATTAATAGGAATATGTGTCAATGCCGCTCCCAACGCAACGCGCTGTAAGCCTTCAACTTTTAAATCGTCAACAATAAAGGAGTTTTGGCCTAGGGCTGCAAAGCTAGCACCTAATAAACTTGTTACTGCCAAATGTTTTTTTATAGCCATTTTATTATCTTTATCCTTTACAACGGTATTACCGCTCAACACCTTAAAATTATACTTTAGCGGTGTTTTACAATCGTGTTTTAATTCGAGACTGTCGCAATTGCTTACAATCGCGATACATCATTGAACAAAGCGAAACATGTAAGAAAAATGAGTAGCAAGGCACCCACTTTAAAACCAAATTCTTGTGTCTTTTCAGAGACCGGCTTTTTACGAAAAAGTTCAATTATGTAATACATTAAGTGCCCACCATCAAGCACTGGTAAGGGCAATAAATTAAATACGCCCAGGTTTACACTTATCAATGCTAAGAAGCCTAAAAACGCTACTAAGCCATAGCTTACGCTAGTTCCCGCTCCAACAGCAATACCAACTGGACCACTTAAATTCTTCACTGATACTTGACCAGTAATTAAGTTACCAATCATATCAAAACTTAGGCTGATCAAGCGCCATGTTTCACTTACGCCCAGCACCATACTATCGAGTGGACCATAATGTCTAGTTTCAATGTAACCATCTGGCCATGTTTCAACCACCGGCGCTACACCTAAAAAGCCTTGTAGCAAGCCATCACTATTACGTTGTCCTTTCGGCGTAACATTTAGCAGCTCTATACTATCTTGTCTTTTTACACTAAATTGTAATGATTTGTTAGCGGATTGCTGAATAACATTAACTAACTGCGTCCAACTGGTTATTGTTTCACCATTTACTGCGATAATTTCATCGCCTGCTTGTAAATTAGCGTCTGCTGCAGCAGAGTTTGGCGAAATTGTGGCAACGGTTAAAGTCGCCTGCGGACGAAACGGTACAATACCTAATGAAGCTAATGGTGGCACATCTTGTTGATCAAGTTTCCAACCATCAATATCAAGCATTTTAACCTGTTCTTGAAATTGCTCGTCACGCACGGTAACTGCAACGCTTTTATCACCTAGGCTGGCCATTAACGCAAACGTAGCATCTTGCCAGGTAGCAATATCATCATCGCCAATTTTTATAATTTGCTGACTTGGCATAATACCGGCTTGCTCAGCGCGGCTACCCTCATTTACTGAGCCAACCACCGGCTTCACCGATTGAACCCCAACCATGTACATCGCAGCTAAAGCAAAGATAGCAAATATAAAGTTAGCCAGCGGGCCTGCCGCTACAATCGCGATACGCGCTTGTACTGACTTGGCATTAAATGATAAGTGACGTTGTTCAGCTGACACCTCATCAACACGTTCATCAAGCATTTTCACGTAGCCACCTAAAGGAATTGCTGCAATGACATATTCAGTGTCGTGTTTATCGTGCCATTTTATTAGCGGTTTACCAAAGCCAATAGAAAACCTTAACACCTTCACACCCGCTTTGCGGGCAACCCAAAAATGGCCATATTCATGCACTGTTACTAAAATTCCCAGCGCTAGAATAAAAGAACCTAAATTCCACAGAAAATCGAACATATTAGCGTACTACCTTTGCAATGAGTTGCGTCGCTTGAAGTCGAGCTAAACGGTCACATTCAAGAATTTCATCGAGCGTGTGTACGTTTACATCAACCGTTGTGTCTAATGTTTGTGCATTAATGCGGTATATATCAGTAAAGCCTATCTGCCCTTGTAAAAATGCCTGCACAGCAATTTCATTGGCAGCATTAACTGTCGTTGTAGCACCTTGTCCAGCATTACACGCAGCAATAGCTAATTGTAAATTGGGATAGCGGGCAAAATCTGGTTTCGTAAAAGTAAAATCAGCAAGCTGTGAAAAATCCAGTGGTGTTACTCCAGCATCAATACGTTGTGGGTATGCTAAAGCATGAGCAATCGGTGTACGCATATCTGGATTCCCCATTTGCGCTAGCACCGAGCCATCTTGGTATTGCACCATTGAATGAATAATACTTTGCGGGTGAATGACCACTTCAATATCGTTTGCCTGGCAGTTAAATAGCCATTTAGCCTCAATAAACTCAAGGCCTTTATTCATCATAGTGGCTGAATCAACAGATATCTTTTGTCCCATCGACCAATTTGGATGCGCCACGGCTTGTGCCACAGTAACGTCTTTTAAAGAGGCAATATCACACGTTAAAAAAGGCCCACCAGAACCGGTAAGTAAAATTTTACTTACCCCATGCTCATTTAACTGTGCATTAGTTTTAGAGCCTTGCAGTGCACTTGGCAGGCACTGGAATATGGCATTATGTTCACTGTCAATCGGTAGTAAAGTGGCTTTATGTTGTTTTACTTTATCAATAAACAACTGACCTGACATGACTAAAGATTCTTTATTCGCCAGTAATACTTTTTTACCTGCTTCTACCGCACTGAGTGTAGGTATGAGCCCTGCTGCACCAACAATCGCCGACATTACCGCGTCAACGTCTGGGTGAGCGGCCAGTTCACTCATGGCGGCAATGCCACTGCGGATCACTGTTTTGCAGCCACTGCCCGATAAGTGTTGGCTTAACTTAGCTGCAGCGCTGTCATCTGCCATCACTGCAAAGCGTGGTTGATGAGCAATACACAATTGCGCCATCAATTCACTATTATTACCTGCCGCAAGTGCAAATACAGCAAACTGTTCTTGATTACGCGCAATAACATCTAAGGTACTTAAACCAATGGAACCTGTCGCGCCGAGAATGACGAGTTGTTGTCTACAACTCATAAACTAAGTGTCCATGCATAGCACAACACAAAAATGGGGGCTGCAGCAGTTAGGCTGTCAAGACGATCTAAAATCCCCCCATGGCCAGGCAAACATGAGCCACTATCTTTAAGACCAGCTTCGCGTTTAAACATACTTTCGAGTAAGTCGCCAATAGCTGAGAATAACGCGATGAATACAGTCATAATCGCGTAAATTGGCCAAACAGACATATCTACATTGGTAAAATGACAAAACGCTAAAACAAAAATTACCGCAGCAACTAAGCCACCAGCTAAACCTTCAATGGTTTTATTAGGGCTCACTTTTGGCATTAACTTATGCTTGCCAAAGTTTTTACCCGTAAAGTATGCACCAATGTCAGCACTCCATACGATCCCCAGTACCACTAAAATAAGCATCGAACCAAAGTGCGTTGATTGCTCATAGTTAGCACTGCGCAGTGTATTAAGCGCAAGCCACAGCGGTACTAAGGTGAGAATACCGGCAATAGCGCGCATAACCACTCCTTCGTTCCATGCTTTAGCCATTGCTGGGTAGCGCCACACTAGGTAGGTGGCTACAATCCACCACGAAAATGACAGTGTGAATATATAATTTGCGTCTCCTACGAGCTGGCCGTCGACCCACAGTCCATCAATTGGCCAATGCCAATTAAGCAGTACCAGTAACAAGCCAATAAACGTCACAAACGAAAAACGTTTAACTTTATCGCATAACCCCATAAATGCCGACCATTCCCACGCGCCTAATAAAACAATCGCGCCAGCAATGTAACTAAACAATGTAAGAGGTGTATAAAAAACCAACACCAGTGCCAAAGGCGCTAGCACTAAAGAGGTTAAAATTCGTTGTTTTAGCAAAGTGTTACCCTTTTTAATTAGGTTTCAGCGAGTAATTGTTTTATTTGTTCGCCAGTACAACCAAACCGTCGCTCTCTGGCAACGTAACAAGCGATAGCATCAGCAAAAGCTGCTTCATTGAAGTCAGGCCAAAGCGTATCGGTAAAGTAAAGTTCAGCATAAGCAGCTTGCCACAATAAAAAGTTGCTTATGCGTAAATCGCCACCAGTACGGATCAACAAGTCAGGTTCAGCCTGATCTTGCATACTCATATGGGCGGCTAAATCGTGCTCTGTAATATCATCAGGGTTTAACGTCCCTGCAGCAATCAGCTTACCTAATTGCTTTGCAGCATTTGTTATATCCCATCGACCACCATAATTTGCCGCTACATTCAGTTGCAAACCAGTATTATTAGCCGTTAATTCATGTGCTGCATCAACCTTGCTGCGCAAAGTATCTGAAAAACGAGATAAGTCACCAATAATGGTTAACTTAACATTATTTTTGTGTAGCTTTTTAACTTCCTTACTCAGCACAAACAAAAACAGCTCCATCAAGGTACTGACTTCATCTTCGGGGCGATGCCAGTTTTCACTACTAAAAGCGAATAGAGTCAATGACTCTACTCCTAATTTAGTACAAAACTGCACAGACTGACGAACCGCATCCACGCCTTTTTTATGACCGTACACACGTGGCCTATTCTTGGCTTGTGCCCAACGACCATTGCCATCCATGATTATAGCGACATGCTTGGGTAAACATTGCTGGGAAATTTTATCAGCGTTAAGAACCATAAATATCGAGTATTCCATAAAAAAACGCCGCCTAGTATACCCCAGACGGCGTTTCAAAACTAATAAATTTACTAGCTTAGATTTCCATCAACTCGGCTTCTTTCGCCGCTAATTGAGTGTCCATCTCTTTAATGAATTTGTCCGTAAGCTTTTGAATTGCATCATCAGATTGACGCGCTTCATCTTCAGAAATATCTTTATCTTTCAATAAGTTTTTAACGTCACCGTTAGCATCACGACGAATATTACGGATTGCAACACGGCCGCTTTCAACTTCACCACGAACGATTTTAATTAAGTTTTTACGACGTTCCTCAGTTAGCGGAGGAAGTGGTACACGGATCACAGAACCTGCTGACATTGGGTTTAAACCTAAGTCAGATGCCATGATTGCTTTCTCTACCGCTTGTGCAAGCGATTTATCAAATACACTTAACGCAAGTGTACGTGAATCTTCAATTGTTACATTGGCAACTTGGTTCAATGGCGTTGGTGCGCCGTAATATGGCACCATAATGCCATCTAATATTGCCGGATGAGCACGGCCAGTACGGATTTTAGATAGTTGACTGCTAAGTGCCGTTACACTTTTCTGCATACGTTCTGCAGCATCTTTTTGAATATCGTTTATCACGGTTCAATCCTAATCTAGTTAATAACTTCATCTGAGGCTTGTGAAGAGATAAGAGTGCCTTCTTCTTCGCCCATAATTACACGCTTTAAAGCGCCTGATTTATTCATATTAAATACGCTCAACGGCATCTTGTGATCACGCGCAAGAGTGAATGCCGCAAGATCCATTACTTTTAATTCTTTTTCAATGATTTCATTGTAGCTCAAGTGACGGTAAAGTGTCGCCTCTGGATTTTTTACCGGATCATCACTGTAAACACCGTCAACCTTGGTGGCTTTAATCACGGTATCGGCTTCAATTTCAATACCACGTAAACACGCGGCCGAATCCGTTGTAAAGAATGGATTACCAGTACCGGCTGCAAAAATAACTACACGGCCCGTTTTTAATAAGCTAATTGCCTCAGCCCAATTGTATGCATCACACACACCGTTAAGTGGGATAGCTGACATTAAACGACAATTTACAAATGCACGGTGCAACGCATCACGCATTGCAAGACCATTCATGACAGTTGCTAGCATCCCCATATGATCGCCAACTACGCGATTCATGCCTGCTTCGGCAAGTGAGCCGCCACGTAAAAAGTTACCGCCACCGATAACTAAACCCACTTCTACGTCGAGTTCTACAAGCTCTTTGATTTCTTGCGCCATACGGTCTAATACTTTTGGGTCGATGCCGAAGCCTTCGTCTCCCATCAGTGCTTCACCGCTTAATTTGAGAAGAACGCGTCTAAAAATAGGTTTACGATTGATTGTCATAGTATTTGGGCCAACTTTATAAAAAAAGGATAAAAAATAACCGCGCTTATGATTTTCACATAAAGAGCGCGGTTATTTTAAAGAATTTTCAGCGATGACGCAAAAGCAAATAACAGAATAATTTCATCTAACTCACTTTTTCGTCAAAGGAAATCGATTTTATTGACCTTTAGCAGCAGCAATCTGTGCAGCAACTTCAGCAGCAAAATCTTCAGTTTTCTTCTCGATACCTTCACCAACTTCTACACGTACGAAGCCAGTAACTGTTGCGTTTTTCTCTTTAAGAATTTCGCCAACAGATTTTTTAGGTTCCATGATGAAAGCTTGACCAGTAAGAGAAACCTCACCAGTGAATTTTTTCATGCGACCAACAACCATCTTCTCAGCGATTTCAGCAGGCTTGCCTTCGTTCATCGCGATTTCGATTTGTACTTGCTTTTCTTTTTCAACAACGTCAGCAGGTACATCTTCAGGTGCTAGGTACTCTGGGTTTGAAGCAGCAACGTGCATTGCAACGTGCTTAAGTGTTTCTTCATCAGCAACACCCGCAACAACAACACCAATACGCTCACCGTGACGGTACTCAACTAGTTGCTCACCAGCAATGTACTGTAAACGACGTACGTTGATGTTTTCGCCAATTTTAGTAACTAGTTCAACACGATCTTCTTCGAACTTAGCTTGTAAGTCTTCGATAGAAATCGTTTCTGCAATAGCAGCATCAGCAACTTTGTTAGCAAATGCTAAGAAACTTACGTCTTTTGCTACGAAGTCAGTTTGACAGTTAACTTCAACTAGTACTGCAACACCTGCATTTTGCTTGATGATGATAGTACCTTCAGCAGCAATGTTACCTGCTTTTTTAGCAGCTTTTGCAGCGCCACTTTTACGCATATTTTCAATCGCTAACTCGATGTCACCATCTGTTTCAGTTAACGCTTTTTTACAATCCATCATGCCAGCGCCGGTACGCTCGCGTAATTCTTTAACTAGGGCAGTAGTTACAGCCATTAGTAAATCCTCAAATCTGAATTCAGGTTTAGATAAGCGGGTTACCCGCTCTACAAGAATAGCAAGTCTTCATCTAAAATTAGATGAAGACTTGATGACAGCTAATTACTCAGCTTCTACGAAGTCGTCTTTCTCAGCTTGAGCAACGATATTGCTCTCACGACCTTCAGTGATTGCTGCTGCAACTGCGCCTGTGTAAAGGTTGATTGCACGGATAGCATCATCATTACCAGGTACGATGAAATCAACACCGTCTGGGTTAGAGTTAGTATCAACGATCGCAACAACTGGAATACCTAGGTTGTTAGCTTCACGGATAGCGATGTGCTCGTGGTCTGCATCGATAACGAAAAGTGCGTCAGGAAGACCACCCATGTTTTTGATACCGCCAAGGCTCTTTTCAAGCTTTTCCATTTCGCGGTTAAGCATTAACGTTTCTTTCTTTGTTAACTTCTCGAAAGTACCGTCTTGGCTTTGGATCTCAAGGTCTTTAAGACGCTTGATTGATTGACGAACTGTTTTCCAGTTAGTCAACATACCACCTAACCAACGGTGATTTACGTAATACTGATCACTAGCGATAGCGGCTTCTTTAACCGACTCGCTTGCTGCGCGCTTAGTACCAACGAAAAGAACTTTACCTTTGTTTGACGCAGCACCAGTTAAAAACTTAAGTGCGTTGTTGAACATTGGAACAGTTTGCTCAAGGTTGATGATATGAACACGGTTACGTGCGCCGAAGATGAAAGGCTTCATCTTAGGATTCCAGTAACGTGCTTGGTGACCGAAGTGAACACCAGCTTGAAGCATGTCGCGCATTGAAACGTTTGCCATTTTGTATTTCCTCTGTTTAGTTTAGGGTTAGGCCTCCACATACCCCATAGCACCAACACCGCAGTTAAATGAAACTGAAATGCACCCAAGTGTATGTGACGATACGTGTGTGTGTTAAAATAAAATTGTGTTTGCCTTAAATACAAAAAATCATTTAAGAATTTATTTGTAAAAAGACGGCGCGCTTTATACCATATTAAAAACAAATATTCAACGTCGCGTGCAAAATTTGTGCGACGATAAATGTGTAAAACTCGACAATGGAGCCTCCATGAGTGCTGTGATCAAGACCCCTGAAGAAATAGAGAAAATGCGTGTAGCCGGGCGCTTAGCGGCAGATGTCCTGGAAATGATAGAGTCACATGTAGTTCCCGGTGTAACCACTGATGAACTAAATACAATTTGTCATAATTATATTGTCGATGTGCAAAAGGCAATTCCTGCCCCACTAAATTACCATGGTTTTCCTAAATCAATTTGCACCTCAGTAAACCATGTAATTTGCCATGGTATTCCTAACGACAAAGCATTAAAAGATGGCGACAGTGTCAATATCGATATCACGGTTATCAAAGATGGCTACCACGGCGACACATCAAAAATGTTTCATGTTGGCACGCCAAACATCCAAGGCAAGCGTCTTGCTGAAGTAACGCAAGAAAGCCTTTATTTAGCAATAAAAATGGTTAAACCAGGCGTGCGTTTAGGTGATATCGGCGAAGCGATTCAAAAATATGCAGAGAGCTTTAACTACTCAATTGTTCGTGAATATTGCGGCCATGGTATTGGTGCAGAGTTTCATGAAGAACCACAAATAATGCATTATGGCCGCGCTGGTACTGGCGAAGCCCTAAAAGCAGGTATGTGTTTGACTATTGAGCCAATGGTTAACGCTGGTAAACGCCAGTGTAAACTATTAAAAGATGACTGGACTGTGGTTACTAAAGACCGTAGCTTGTCTGCGCAGTGGGAACACACCTTATTAGTAACTGAAAATGGTGTTGAAATTTTAACGCTTCGATCAGATGATACGATTGACCGGATCATTGAACATTAAATACTGACTCACCCGACTTAGGGTGAAATTAGTATGCTAAGGAGCCAGCCCACGTGGCATTACCCAATAAAGTTAAAAAATTGCTCAGCGATGCTGAGCAATTAACCGATTATCGCGATTGTTCTAATTATTTTTATAAATGGTTACAAAACGAGTTTTCAAAACAGCCAGTCGGTAATTTGATTAATGCCCGGGCTGAGTTTATCGACCGCTTACTGATTAAACTGTTTCATGTTTATGATTTAGCCCATGAGCCAGATTTAGCCTTGATCGCCGTTGGCGGTTATGGTCGCGGTGAGCTGCACCCCTATTCAGATATCGATTTTTTACTGCTAGTTACTGAGCAACCTAGTGATGCCGTGTGTGAAAAAATCGGCCAATTTGTGACCATGCTATGGGATCTTAATTTAGAAATTGGCCACAGTGTGCGTACCATTGAGCAAGCGATTGAGCAAAAACGTGCCGACGTGACTTTTGCCACTAGCTTGCTTGAAAGTCGACTACTGTTCGGTAATCACATTGAATATGAAAAACTCAAAGAGCATATTCTTGATACGCCTGTATGGCACTCTGACGAATTCTTTTTAGCAAAAGTACATGAGCAACAACTGCGTCATAAAAAATGTCACGGTACAGCATACAACCTCGAACCAAATATTAAAGAAAACCCAGGGGGGCTGCGCGATTTACAAACCATCATTTGGGTTGCTAAAAAACATTTTAGAGCCGAAACCTTACAAGAGCTTATTAGCCACGGCTATCTCACTCATGAAGAATACCAAGAGCTCCTAGAGTGTTTAGAAAATCTCTGGAATATCCGTTTTGCGCTGCATTTAGCGGCTGGACGCTCTGAGAACCGGTTGTTATTTGATCATCAACCACTGGCCGCTGATTTACTTGGCTTTGGTAGCGATGGTAAAGCTTCAGTTGAGCGGATGATGAAGCGATTATTTAGGATCATGAGCCGGGTCCGTGAGCTAAATCAAATGTTGTTATCATATTTTGAACAAAGCATTTTACCGGAAAGTAACGAACAAGCAGTGGTTGAACTCGATCGTAATTTCGAACGTGTTGGCCATCAAATTAGGGTAAAAAATCCGTCCGTGTTCTTTCGCCGTGATCAACTATTTGTATTGTTCGAACACATTGCCGATAACCCTGAAATTACCCATATTTACCCAAGTACTATCCGTACCATTCGCCAAGTGCGCCGTCGCCTGTTAGGAGATTTGCAAGATTATGCCGCCTGTCGCGAAGCATTTTTACGGTTAATTAAACACCCTAACGGCATGGGCCGTGCATTTACTTTAATGCACAAACACGGCATGCTTGCCGCTTATTTACCCCAGTGGCGAAACATTTTTGGACAGATGCAATTTGACTTATTTCACGCTTATACTGTGGATGAACATACTCATAAGTTGATCAATAACATTTATCAATATTTTGATAAAGCAAACGTCAGTGAGTTTCCTATTTGTTGTGAAATAGTCACCCGCATGGACAAGCCCGAGCTACTGTATTTAGCGGGCATCTTCCATGACATTGCCAAAGGCCGTGGCGGCGATCACTCAGAACTCGGTGCTGTTGATGCCATTGCTTTTGCCAAATTACACCGTTTTTCAACTTCCGATGGCAAATTGATTGCTTGGCTAGTTAGTAACCATTTACTTATGTCTGTAACTGCACAGCGTAAAGATATTAATGACCCAGATGTGATCAAAGACTTTGCTACTCGAGTTAAAACCGAACGACAACTTGATTATCTATACTGCTTAACCGTCGCAGATATTCGCGCCACTAACGACAACTTGTGGAATGATTGGAAAAACACCTTGTTGCGTGAGCTTTACCTGCATACTCAAAGGGCGTTACGGTTAGGCCTTGAAAATCCTATGGATCAGCGCGACCAAATTCGCGATAAAAAGCATCAAGCCAAACAACGGTTAATCAACAATGGCTATGATGAAAATCAGATTGATTTAATTTGGAGCCGTTTTAAAGCAAATTACTTTACGGCCTTTAGTGAACAACAACTATCATGGCACACCGAACATTTACTAAACTGCGTTGATTTAAGCCAACCCAGTGTTGCGGTATCAAATACAGCCATGCACGGCGGTACACAGATTTTTGTTTATAGCCCCTACTCCGGCGGTTTATTTGCCCGTTTAGTAAGTGTGATCGGCTCTAAAAAAGCGCAAATTCAACATGCTCAAGTGCTCACCACTCGCGACGGCTATGTGCTGTTTAGCTTTGTCGTACTTGAAGTCAGTGGCGACCCGATTGCCAGCGCTCAAGCGCAGTCAATCAAACGCGGCCTTGATCAAGCGCTTGCTGATCCGAAAAAGAAAATTCGCTTTAAAAAGAACCGCTCACAACGCTTTAAAGATTTTAATATTAAACCAAAAATTATCCTGCGCCCTCACCCGCGTAAAGACCGCAGCTTAATCGAAATTCAAGCGGTAGATATTCCTGGCTTATTAACCAAAATTGCCGAAGTGTTTCAAGCCCATTTATTACATATACACGCCGCGCGGATCACCACCGTAGGTGAACGTGCAGAAGATTTCTTCGTGGTATCGAATAACGAATACCAAGCTCTTACCGACGAAGAACAAGCAAAAATTCATCAAGCATTGCGTAAAAAACTCAACGCAGAAACCGAATAAGAGGATCTTATGTCAGATTTAAAAACCACCATTGAAAACGCCTGGGATAACCGTGATAGCATCAGCCCGAGCACAGTACCTAGTGATGTAAAACAAGCCATAATCGATGTACTTGAGCTACTTGATAGTGGTGCCGCACGCGTTGCTGAAAAAATCAGTGGTGAGTGGGTTGTCCATCAATGGCTAAAAAAAGCCGTGTTACTGTCGTTTCGTATTCGTGACAATCAACCAATGAACGACGGCGTAAACCAGTTTTATGACAAAGTACCACTGAAATTTAGCGACTATACACCGGAGCAATTTCAGCAAGGTGGCATGCGCGTTGTACCAAACGCTGTTGCCCGTAAAGGCAGCTTTGTCGGTAAAAATGTAGTATTGATGCCATCATATGTAAACATTGGTGCTTACGTTGATGATGGCACTATGGTTGATACATGGGCCACTGTAGGCTCGTGTGCACAAATTGGTAAGAACGTACACTTGTCAGGAGGTGTTGGCATAGGTGGCGTTTTAGAGCCATTACAAGCCAATCCTACTATCATTGAAGATAACTGTTTTATTGGTGCACGCTCTGAAATTGTAGAAGGCGTGATCGTTGAAGAAGGCGCAGTTATTTCAATGGGTGTTTACATCAGCCAAAGTACTCGCATTTACGACCGCGAAACTGGCGAGATCCACTACGGCCGCGTACCAGCAGGTGCAGTGGTTGTTCCAGGCGCACTGCCATCAAAAGACGGTACTCACAGCTTGTACGCTGCAATTATCGTGAAAAAAGTAGATCAGCAAACCCGCGAAAAAGTAGGGATTAATGCATTATTGAGATCGATAGACGAATAATAGAGAGCTGAAAAGTTCTAAACGATAAGCTGATTGACATTAACAGTAAATAAATGAAAGCCCTAAATCCATATAGATCTAGGGCTTTTTCTATCTGTGTTATTTTCTCTTTTATGATAAATATCACCTTTAAATACAACATACTTGATAGCTAAGAACTTATTCTGGTTTATTAGCTTTGATTTGTATGACTGCGGCAACTATAATTATCAATCACATCATTAAGTAATTGAGATCAAGTTGTTACGGCTTTTCGTTATATGTTGGTTCCTGTTACTTGGTTTTCAGCAAGCTTTTGCTACTGAACTAAGCACTTTTGAAAATAAGTTAAACGAAGCTGAAGACTACCTTGTGGTCAACCCAGCGCAATCTATTATTATTCTTGAAAATCTTGACGATATCGATAAAGTTTCACCTGAGTTATTTATTCGTTGGCATCTTATTAACGCCCGATCAGCCGTTCCGACCAGCCAATTTGACCGCCTTCATCAGTCTGTAGATGCGATATTTAGTCAGCAGCAAGCCCCTTATTTCAAAAAGAGAATAACGTCTATTATGAGTGCGTTAGGTATTTGGCTACGCTATGCAGAGTATTTAGACGATGCCCAACTAAGTTTTCAATGTGGTTATAAATACGCTGAAAATGATCGTCAACGCTTGACGCTTACCAACAGTATGGCACTGGTCGCTATGGCACAAAATAACAATGACGAAGCGCGTAACCTATATGCCGAAAGCTATAATTTCACGGTGCGTTTAAACCTCCCTAATGTTGTCGCCATGATAGAAAGTAACTTGGGCTATTTGGCACTTGATGAGAATAAAATCCCAGAAGCTGAACATTATTTTCGTAGTGCCTTAAGCCGTTATCAAATTATTGACAAGCGAGCGGGACAAATTTCTGCAGGATTAAATCTGTTAATGGTATTTTTGATCCAAGATCAAACAATAAACTTTGAAAGGTTATACGGACCCACATCCACTTTAACCCATGCCTTTCCCAATGAGGCTAAACAAGCTTTATTACTGTGGCTGGAAATGCGTTTTAAAAAACTTAAAGGAAATTATGTTAGCCGAAAGGACATAGCAAAATTGCAAATAGCTTACGAGAAATTAGAAAGCGATCAAATGAAAACCTTTGTACACCGTTACTTTGCTAAAAAGCTCGAAGTCCCTATCGTACCACCAAAGAAAATCCCCCCTAAAAAGTTTACTCGTTCTTGGTTTGAGTTAGTTAAAAAATGTCAGTGGTAATTGTTGGTGGCACTTTACAACATTTCCCTTTTTTCTTATTACCAACTGGGTGGATTTAATTTCGCAGCGCTGGGGTTCACGCCTGAGCAATTTGGTTACAGTGGGATTTTTTTGGGACTAGGCTCACTGCTGGGGAGTTACCTTAACAACGGCTTGCTGGCGAAGCATGTGTCGCAGCATTTGCTGTTGCAAGCTGCCGCGACTTTACTCACGTTGGGTGCTGTCGGTGTTTACCTAATACAAGATTCGATTTGGTTTATCACACAGTGCATTAAGCACTATAGTCGTTGAACAAATCGATTGAATTTAGTGACGCGGCAACGAGCTGATCTTGGGATAGATGTTAAGTTCATTTTTAAACGATAGTCAGGTTATACCAATCGTGTAAAGTTACTGACCATTTATAGCGACAGATAAATGCAGTGATAACAAGGCATAAATTTTGACATGCAGTTGTTCTACTTGAAAAAATTATAACGCAGTTAGCGCTTTATTTAGCTCGCTAGGGTGGTTAAATATTTAAGTCGATTGGTATTAAGTACTCTTTACCACTTCGCATAGTGGTCTTCGGTAAATCCCCATTCGCCGTTAAGTGTGATAACTTCGTCTGCAAGAGTTATTTCACCATAGTAACGGCCGAAGTGTTGAGTGAAGTTAGTCGCGATAATAATTAAGTTGGTTTTATCTTGGCGTTTACCTGCTGGTTCAAAGTATAAATTGATGATACCGTCGTTTGAACGCAGCCGCCATTTACTCGTTGCTTTAGCATTACCATAGCGCTCAAATTGAAAATCGACCATATCAATTTTATAAAGCGTGCCATCGAGCCACAAGGCGTTTTCGGTAAAACCTGTTTCAATAACCCCCGCACTTAAATTTAAACCTAAGCGGCGGCCATCAGCTAATGTGCAGGCTAAACTCCCCCAGTTCCAAAAGGTTTCGCGACGCATGAAACCCGCGCTCCAATCAACACTTGCCAGTATTTTAAGCTCTTCAAATACATATTTGTTACCACGCCACTGAAGTGTTCCAGTACAGGGTAATGCGGCAGTTTTTTGGGTAAAATGAAAGCCTGTAAAACCGGCACGAACACACACCGCAAGCGGGTTATAATTTATCGATTCATCAATACAGGCACTAATTTTCAGCCCGGACTTTAAATTTACCTCTACCGAGCGTATTTGCGGCTTAGCGGTTGTATTAATAGTTACGCTGTTACGCCCTTTTCGAAAAGTCGCTTGCCCGGTGTTTGGTGTGCTATCAATACACGTATTTAAAGCCAGTAAGCTGATAAAACTGACTTCATCGAATTCTGTCGTTTGTGGGTCGTATACATATACAAAACAGTGACTCGCAATTTTTAAATCAACGATCGCTAAACCAATAATTAACTGCTCGCAACTCAAACTAATAAATTGAAATTGATTAAAGCTTAACTTTTTAAAAAGCGTACTTCTGGATTTACCCATAGTACTACGCAGGTCAAAATCCAAGTAATTGATGTCATCTACTCCATCTGGAAAAATACCAAAGTCGGCTTGTCCATCTTGGTCAATCAGCTCATGCTTTTTCATGATAAGCTCCTTGCTTTTTAAACAACATTTTATCGATTAAAAATATTGTTAGTAAGTCTAACTCAAAACAACTTAAAAATGATCGCTTAAAAAAGTGCCACCGAATTTATACTTAAAGTGTTACAAGTTATTACAAAATTGCCTCTTTTGGCTGATTTAGTGGTTTCTTGGTTACTTTTTGACATACATTCTATTTATGATAGTGGCGCTTTTTTTACATATCACTACAATGCACAAAAACAAATATTGGAAGACACACAATGAACCTGACACGTAGTTCGCTAAAAAACCCTGCGAGTGTCATTGTTATCTTGGTGCTAATTATGTTGTTTGGCATATTAAGCATTTTTAAGTTGCCGATTCAATTAACCCCTGATATTGAACAACCGCAAATTACAATTTTCTCTGGTTGGCGACAAGCTGCACCCGAAGAGATTGAATCGGTTATCATTGAGCCCATTGAAAATGCAGTTAAAAATACACCTGGCGCATTAGAAGTAAATACCAATATCAACCGAGGCAATGGCGCTATTACGCTAACCTTTGCTGTTGGCCAAAATATGCAACAAGCCATGCTTGATGTATTAACCAGCCTTAATCAAGCTCCCCCTTTACCTTTAGACGCGTTCGACCCTGTTGTATTCGCTGGCGGAAATAATGGTGAGGCGGCAGCAACCTTACTGATCACACCTAAAGATTATCAATCGGATAGTTTAGATTTTGATATGTCGCAGTTTCAAAAACAAATTGATGAGTTTATCGAACCACGATTAGCGCAAATTCCAGGTGTTGCGCGGGTGGATCTGGCCAGTGAACGCCCGAAAGAATTGCGTATTACGTTTGATCCGCATAAAGCAGCAGCCTTAGGAATAAGCCTAGATAAAATTAGTAACGTACTTGCCAGTTCACGAGATACTTCAGGTGGCTTAGCTAATGTAGGTAGGCGCCAATATACAGTGCGTTTTACGGGACAATATGACTTATCTAGCATGGCACAAATGCGCGTTGGTTACTCAGATGATAGGCCTATTTATTTAGGCGATATAGCCAGTGTTGAACGGACTTACTCTGACCGCTTAGGTATGAGTGGACGTAATGGAAAACCAGCCTACTACATCCGTATTTCTCGCGCTAATAAAGCCAATACGGTTGCGTTACTTGACGATATTAATCTAGCAATAAAAGAGCTAAATGAAGGGCCGCTGGCAGCGAATGGACTCTCTATTGAGCTTAGTTTTGATGCCTCGGTGCATATACGCAATGCACTGTCGTTAGTTAAAAGTAACTTAGGCCTTGGCGTTATTTTGTCTTGCTTAATTTTATGGTTATTTTTTAGAGGCCTGAAAGCTACTTTAGTGATTGCAGCGACTATTCCAATCTCATTGATGGTGGCATTTTTAGCGCTTAATGTTTTTGACCGTAGTCTAAATGTTATATCACTCGCGGGTCTGGCATTTGCTGTTGGCTTAGTGTTAGATGCGGCTATTATAGTACAAGAAAATATCGCCAGGCTTCGCGCTGAAGGCCTAGATAATAAAAAAGCGGCGCTTAAAGGAGCGGCCCAAGTTACTGGGGCGTTATTTGCATCAACAACAACGAGTGTTGCAATATTTTTACCTATTTTATTTATGGCTGGTATTGAAGGGCAATTGTTTTCTGATTTAGCACTGACACTCTCTGTAGCGGTTATCACATCAATGATATGCGCAATTACACTTATCCCATTAGCGAATCATCTATGGTCCGATGCGCAAATCAAAGCGGACCCATATCATTACTATTGGCAAAAGCTCAGTAATTTTATTATGAAGTTAACGAACACTCGCGTTAAGCAAATTATGTGGATTATCGTATTACTTGGCGGCTCAGTGATAGCAACATTAACTATGCTACCGAAAACCGATTTTATGCCACGCGCGCCTACTGATGGCTTCTTTTTCAATTTGGTCACGCCACCAGGTGGGAATGTGCAATTTATGGAAGAAGAGCTCTTACTCAGAGTTAAAAAACGACTCATGCCCTACTTCAATGGCGAAAAAGAACCTAGCATTAAAGATTTTAATTTTTATGCTTTTGGCTCAAATGCAGGTGGCTTTATTTACTCAGCCGATCCACAACGAGTCGAAGAGTTAATGAAAGTAGCCAAAGAAGAGATTTTTATTGATTTACCCGACACGCAAGTATTTTTCTTTCGTGGTTCAATGATCCAAGTTGCAAACGGTGGTGATGGCCGCGATATCAATATTGACCTAACCGGGCCGAACATGGATGACTTAGTTAATGCAGCACAAATTGCACTAAACGCCGTCAATGAAGTTCTACCAGATGCTACCGCCCAGCCACAGCCTCGTCTTGATATGGCTGAACCTGAACTTAGACTAACACCTAATGATCGCCGTATTACCCAAGCAGGCCTGACTCGTCGAGATGTATCGCAAGCAGTACAAGCATATACTGGTGGTTTATTTGTGAATGAATATTTTGATGGTAATGAACGCATGAATGTCATTTTACGAGGTATTCCTTGGCAAACCCCAGAAGAACTAAAAGCACTGCCGATTGTTACCCCACAAGCAGGTATACAAACCCTTGGCGAGCTTGCCAACATTGAACGTACTGTGGGACCCACTCAGTTACGTCGGGTAAATGGTCGCCGTACAGTGAGCATAGTCGTAACTCCACCTGCTGATATGAGCTTACAACAAGCGCAAGCAATTTTAAGCGAACAGGTAATGCCTAAAGTCAGAGCTAGCCTGCCAAGTAATGCGGGAGCAATATTGGCTGGCAACGCACAAAAAATGAATTCGGCGATGACCGAAATGGCGCTGAATTTTGTGTTGGCGTTGTTTATTTTATTTTTATTAATGACAGCACTGTTTAAATCCGCAAAAGACAGTGCGTTGGTTTTACTGGTTATGCCTCTAGCCATTGCTGGTGGCGTATTAGCGCTGTTTATTTTAAACCTATTTACTTTTCAATCGCTTGATTTGCTCACCATGATAGGGTTTATCATTTTGTTAGGGTTAGTAGTTAACAATGCCATATTATTAGTGGATCAAACTAAGGTAGCGATGACATCAGGTTTAAGTCGTGAGGCGGCGGTCAAACAAGCGATATTACTAAGGGCAAGGCCTGTTTACTTAAGTACACTTACGAGCTTATTTGGCATGCTGCCATTGATGCTAATGCCCGGTGTAGGCTCTGAAATTTACAGAGGGCTTGCAACCGTTATAGTCGGTGGTATGGCGATCAGTGCGTTGTTCACTCTCATTTTAATGCCTAGTTTGTTACAACTAGGCCGAAGCACACCGCCTGCGTCAAATAATCAATCAGTAAACAATACAGCAAAAAGTTTAGCTACAAGCCAATGAATATAGAGAATCTAATCATGAATAGAATTAAACTAGCCATGCAGTCTTTCATCCTATGTAACTGTTTATTTATAGCACCTGTTTTTGCCGTTATTCCTGTGACTGTTGCACAGGTCACTAAAGCGCCGTTAACCAGTGAAATAGAAGTTAATGGTACGCTGTTTGGCAAAGACGATGTTACTTTAACAGCAGGCATTAGTGGCCGTCTTATCTATGTTGCCGAGCCTGGCAGCGTGATTAAGAAAAATGATATTTTAGTTCGTATGGATACCTTACCTTTAGAATTAGATAAAGCACGCCAAGAAGAAATGCTCAATCGCGCTAATATTAATTTACGTTTATATCAACAAGACCTAAAACGCTTAAAAGAGTTAGAAAAATCTAGCAGCGCCGCACTAAGCCAAGTAGACGAAGTGCAAAATAAGCACGATCTGGCTCGCTCTGACATAGCACTTGCGAAGATCGAACTTAAAGTAATCGATGACAAACTAACAAGAGCAACTATTCGTGCGCCATTTGCTGGCGTTGTAAGCGAGCGCTTTAAGCGCGCAGGTCGTGAAATAAACCGTGCTGATGAGTTACTTACGCTACTTGATATTCATCATTTAGAAGTACGTATATATGTACCCGTTAGATACTTAAAATATTTACGAACAGGCATCGAACTTCCCATTAAAGCGGGTGACTTATCGCAACCAGAAACAGCTGCAGCAATAATAACTGCGGTAATTCCATCTACAGATCCACGCTCTCAGACAGTTGAAATACGCGCCAATTTACAAGCAGATGCACAACACGCTTGGGCAATTGGCCAACTTGTTGATGTAACCGTGCCATTGACCAGCAAAAATCCCGTATTATTGGTAAATCGAGATGCGTTAATCATCCGTAAGCAAGGCATACATGTGGTTAAAATTGATGCGAAAAGTCAAGCGATAAAAATTCCTGTAACCGTTGGCAGTGGAAAAGGGCCACTTGTCGAAGTCTCGCCAATTGCAGATAACGGTTTAAATGCAGGAGATAACGTGGCTGTGCGTGGTGCTGAACGTTTACAAACAGGGCAAGATGTCGAGATACAGATAAAATAATCAGAACTCTAACTAGTAGGCCGTTTCATCCAGCAACTTTTCCCAAAGTTGCTGGGTACAACTCAGTATTTACAGCCAAATCCACTGATATCTATTGGTTTAATTTGTTCGCCTTTACCACTGTGATCGTCATGCTTGATGATTAAGGTATTCGCTTTTTCACTAAATGTGAACGACCCTAACCAATCGAGGGTGGCTATCGGTGTTAAAGTATAAAAGCCATTTTTATCAGTGCATTGATAAGAAAAATAATGCGTTGCTTTGCCAAACGCGCCAACATCCGAGGTATACACACTAATATTCCCCTGTTGCCGGTAGTCGTCGGCTTGAGTGCCAACCACTAGATACAATGCACTAATGATTGCTAGGACAATAAATTGGATCCCTGCCAATATAAAAAAGCTGATATCAAATAATTTAGCATACCAAACTCGGGGCTCGTCATGATGGGGATGACCGTGGCTTGCTAACAAAAAGCCACCGATAGTCACCAATATTAATTTAATCGGCATCATATAAGCACTGAGTAAATACATGCTTTTTGCATTATGCCATTGCAGCCCAAAAGCCGTTGGTATAAATAAACTATCTAGCAACGGCAATAATATCAGCAAGCACGCGATAATAAGTTTTTTATGTTTTAGCATTTATAAGTGATGGCAGTTGATGATAGGTTTGAGTGTACAAATAAAAACCGTGAATAAAAAGCCCGTTAAAGTAACTTAACGGGCTGATATTAATCTTCAATCTTCAATCTTCAATCTTCAATCTTCAAAAAATTAATCGTCTTCGATGTTATCCAAACCTTTGGTGCCATCCTTAGCTTTTAGTTTATGGTGTATTGCTGATTTTATTAGCATGTAACCGCTGATCGGTGCGGTGATCAATAAGAAAATTGAGATCAATAATTCTTTGACACTAACGCCATCTTGCGTGTTACTAAAAAATACCATCGCGGCGATTAGCATTCCAGCCATGCCAAGGGTTGTTGCTTTTGTAGGACCATGCAGACGCATAAAAAAGTCCGGCATTTTGATAAGGCCTATCGAGCCTATTAATATAAATGCACCACCGATTAATAATAATATAGAAACTATCCATTCACTGATCATGTTATTACCCTTTATTCGATGATGTCGCCACGTAACAAGTACTTACATACAGCTACTGTACTTACAAAGCCAAGCATCGCGATTAACAGTGCAGCTTCAAAATACAACCCTGTGCCCATACTCATACCGTATAAAATAATTAACGCTATGGTATTAATATACATAGTATCTAGCGCTAAAATGCGGTCAGGTACCGAAGGGCCTACCACCAAACGCCATAAGTTAAGCAGTAACGATAAACCAATCATTGCAAAAACAATTAAAAAGACCGTTTCTAACATTGAAATATCTCCTTAAGAGGTGCTTCGTAACGTTGTTTAATGGTGTCGATCAATGCTTGTTCGTCATCTAAATCTAATACATGAATAAGCAAATAACGCTGCGTTGGTTGCTCACCCTCAGCGAGAGATTCAGGTATCGGATATACCTCTGCACTTACGGTGCCCGGTGTGAGCGATACTGTGCTTGCCAAAATAGTTATAGGCATAGCATGGCTGAGCTCTATTGGTACTTTTACAAACGCGGGACGCAGTTTTTTAACTGGCCCAAGAATAAGCAATGCGACTTGCATATTGGCGGTAATAATGTCGTACATCACGATAATTAACTGCTTTAGCGCTAAACCGGGCTTAATAATAAGCGGTTGCGGTTCGCGAAATGGAAAACTGACTAAAGGAATTAAAATAGCGAATATCACAGCCAACACTATATGACCTGCCGATACGCTGTTATTAAGTAGCAGCCATACGACAAACAATAATGCACTGCGAAAAGGTGTTGGTAACCAACGAAAACGTGATTCTAAACGCATTATAAGCCCCCTCCAAGTACCGTATTGATACCACCGGTAATATCATGCAATTGCGTAGCAGCAGCAATCATATATTCACTTACTGCGCCGCCAAAGATCACTAACAAAGGCGAACAAATTAATAAAGCAATTATTGCCGTGATCTGCAATGGATGCGCTTTTACTCCTTCAGTCGGTTCACAGTCTTGGTGTTTGCGTTCCCAAAACAAGGTAGTACCCGCTCGAGATAATGCGACCAATAATGCAAAGCTGGCAAGCAAGTAAACAGGCCAAAATAGCAATGCTTTTTCGCTATCTAAGGTGGTTTTTAAAATCCACACTTTACCAATAAACCCTGACAGTGGTGGCATGCCGACTACAGCTAAAGCAGCAATAATAAAGCACGTGCCTAATAAGTATGGTTGCGCTACGCCGCGTCCTGGCGCAAAACGATCCGCAACTTTACCACGCTGATGAGCGATCAGGTCGGCCACTAAAAATAAGGCCGCGCACACTAAGGTTGAATGCACTAAGTAATACAACAGCGCCGCTGTGGCATTAATGTTTTGTAATGCGACTAAGGCGACTAACGTCCCCACCGATACAATCACTAAATTAGCAGTGAGCTTACGTAAATCTTGCGCGGCAACAACACCAATGGAGCCAACTATAATAGTTGCAACGGCCAAGCCCCACAACCATGGTTGTGCCATGTGTGCAAGTTGCCCTGCTTCATCACCAAAGATAACGGTATAGACACGCAGCATTGCGTATACACCCACTTTAGTCATAATTGCGAATAACGCTGCCACCACAGGCATTGCACTAGCGTAAGTATTGGGTAACCATAAGTGCAGTGGTAACAATGCGCCTTTTAGCGCAAAAACAACCAGCAGTAATAACCCACCAATTTTTGCAAGGTAGACGTCATCGCCCTGTAACTGCGACACTTTTTGTGCCATATCGGCAATATTCAAGGTGCCTAATACACCATATAAAATACCCAGTGCAATCAAAAACACACTCGATCCAATCAGGTTTAAACTCACGTATTGAATGGCTGATCGCGTTTTGTGTTTATCACCGTCATGCATTAGTAATGAGTAGGAAGCAATTAACAGCACTTCAAAAAATACAAACAGGTTGAATAAATCCCCTGTTAAAAACGCACCGTTAACACCCAGTACCAAAAAGTGTACTAAAGGATGAAAAAAGCCCCCTTTTTCATCATCTCCCATACAGCTGTAAACAGTAACAGCCAAACCTAGAAATGACGTTAGTAACACCAGTAGGACTGACACTAAATCAGCAACCAGCACGATCCCAAATGGGGCTTGCCAGCCGCCGATGGCATACACAATAATGCCTGACTGGAAAACTTGCCATAATAATAGCGCACTGACGAAAGTGTTTAATAATGCCATGACTACAGAGGCAACACGACGAATAGGAATACTTTTCCCACAGGGAGGTAACAGTAAAATAATGCCGGCAAGCATAGGTAATAAAATTGGCCAAGAAGCTAAATGCTGGATCATTTGTGCTCCTTGTGTTCAATTTTACCTAAGTGACCATCTACATGATCATTGCCTAAATCAGCACGACCACGAATTGCCAAAATCACGACAAAGGCGGTCATTGCAAAACCAATTACAATAGCTGTCAGTACCAACGCTTGCGGCAGCGGATCGGCATAGTCAGTGCCTGTACCAAGCACGACGGCTTTATTAATAGTTAAGCGCCCCGCAGAGAATAAAAATAAGTTCACTGCGTATGACAGCATCGTTAACCCTAATACTACCGGAAAAGTCCGTGCTCTTAGGATCAAGTACACCCCACAAGTCACCAGTACACCAACGCATGATGCGTATAACAGTTCCATTAAATATTTACCTCTTTCTTAGGTGTATCTGCGGTTAACTTACCTAGGCTTGCGAGTATCATTAAGGTCGCGCCGACTACGGTCATGTAAACACCTAAATCAAATACGATGGCACTGGCCAGTTCTACTTTGCCGATAAATGGCACATCAAAATATTCAAACCAAGTGGTTAAAAACGGTCGTCCAAATGCCCAACTTCCTAGCCCTGTTAACATTGCAATGGCGATACCCGAGGCAATGATCTTTCGATAGTTCACATCAAAGCGCTCAGAGATCCAAATTGAACCATGAGCCATATACTGCAAAATAAAGGCAATTGCAGTGACTAACCCGGCAATAAAGCCCCCACCAGGTAAGTTATGACCGCGCAAAAAGATATACGCAGAGACTAATAACGCCAATGGCAATAAACTTTGTGAAATACTGGCTAATAACAGTGGATGACGTTCTCGCGCCCAAGGGCGACCTTCACTGTCGCTGGCTGGCATAAACAATGGTAAATTAGTTAATACTTTATAAATACCTAACGCTGCAATCCCCAGTACCGTGATTTCCCCTAGGGTATCAAAGCCCCTGAAATCAACCAAAATAACGTTTACGACATTGGTACCGCCTCCGCCAGTTTTTGCATTGGCGATAAAGAAATCTGAAATTGACTCAAGCGGACGCGTTAATAATGCATAACAAATACTGGCAATAACCACCCCCACTGCTGAGGCAATCCCTAAATCACGTAAAATACGTAATGAACTCGACTCTTTAGGGGTGCGTTGCGGTAAGAAGAATAATGCCAGCATTAATAAAATGACTGTCACTACCTCTACGGTTAACTGTGTAAGCGCTAAATCGGGCGCTGAGAAGCGAGTAAATGCCACTGAAACCATTAACCCTACGATTGATATCATCAATAACGATACCATCCGTGAGCGATGCCAAATCACAGTGCTAATGGCACCGATGATCATTAAACCTGCACCAATGGCATTATGAAAATCGATCGGCGTACGTGGCGCAGTACCCGCCAAAGCGTTCATTTCAAACAATGGCCAACCAGCACACAACAATACGACCCCCAACATCACAACAATGTAACGTTGCAGAGAACCATTTTCGGTGCTGCTGATTTTTTCTTGACTCCACTTAATGATCGTATAGACAAACCGCTCAAAGGTTTTTTTAGCATTTAATGGAGGTAGTGATGCTTGAAACTTAAATAAGTGCTTGCGCTGAATATATATAAATACACCGCCCACGACAGCCATCGCACTCATAAGCAATGGTAAATTAAAACCATGCCAAATTGACAGTTTAAACTGTGGTGTCGCTTCCCCAAGAACTGCTAGCGACGCCGCTGACAAAATACCATCAACCACAAAGTTTGGAAACATACCGACTAGTAAACACAACACAACTAGTATTTCGATTGGCACACGCATATAGCGAGGAGGCTCATGCGGTGTTTTTGGTAAATTGATTGGGTCGCCATTAAAGAATACATCGTGAATAAAGCGTGCCGAATATGCCACAGAAAAAGCAGCCGCTAGAGTTGCTAATACAGGAATAAGCCACGACATAGAACCTAGTATTTGTTGATGTAAGGTTTCTGCAAAAAACATTTCTTTTGACAAGAAACCATTTAATAGCGGCACCCCAGCCATTGCCGCTGCAGCAACCATTGCCAGTGTCGCTGTATAAGGCATAAATCGCCACATACCATTGAGCTTACGCATATCTCGCGTACCAGTTTCATGGTCAATAATACCGGTGGCCATAAATAATGATGCTTTAAACGTTGCATGGTTAATAATATGAAATATTGCCGCTACTGTGGCAAGTTCAGTATCTAACCCAAGTAATAAAGTGATCAAACCTAAATGGCTAATGGTTGAATACGCCAGCAGCCCTTTTAAATCATGCTTAAATAAAGCGATGTAGGCGCCGACCAATAACGTTGTTAAGCCGGTCATGGCAACCAAAATAAACCAGATATCTGTTCCAGCTAACGCTGGATAAAAACGTGCAAGCAGGAAGATACCGGCTTTTACCATAGTCGCTGAATGCAAATAGGCACTCACTGGCGTTGGGGCTGCCATTGCGTGCGGTAACCAAAAATGAAATGGGAATTGAGCTGATTTAGTAAATGCACCTAGCAATACCAACACTAATGCAACTTCGTATAAGTCATGTGACTGGATCAATGTTTTGCTAGCTAAAATAACGTCTAGATCATAGCTACCAACAATATCACCAAGCAGTAGTAAGCCGCCTAGTAGAGCTAATCCACCGGCTCCAGTGACTGCTAATGCCATACGTGCCCCTTTGCGGGCCTCTGATTTATGCCACCAAAAACTGATTAACAAAAATGAGCTAATACTGGTTAATTCCCAAAACAGCCATAGTTGAATCACGTTATTCGACATCACAATACCGAGCATTGCAGTCATAAACAGCATTAAGTAACAGTATAATTTTGGCATCGAGTCATTATTACTTAGGTAATAACGAGTATAAAAAATAACCAGCAACCCGATCCCTAAGATCATAAAGATAAACAATAAGCTTAAGCCATCTAGGCGAAAAGCCAGCTCCATACCCAGCGCTGGTATCCATTGAGTGGTAAAGCGAATTGTCTCACCCGCTAAAACCGCTGGCGTGTGATAAATCGCAATTGCTAAGGCGCATAAAGGCGCTAGCATAGTTAAGCTCGTAGATTGATTACGAGTCAATTTGCCGGTGCAGGAAGAAATAACACTGCCAATTAAGGATAACAGGGGTATCCAGAGCAAAGTCATAGAGAGAAACCTTTTGAAGTCATAAGAGTATCAATACACTGCTAGTTAGTTTTAGTTTAGTACTGGTCATTTCGGATGGTTTTAATTTTAGCTTCAATAAACGCTTTATAGGTATATAGTTATACTGATCAGCGACGATTTTGTCTATAGTAAGCCCTTCTACCTGCTGTTATTTTGTACTATTTTAGTGCTGACAGCATATTATTTACAACTTTATCCCTCAATATTTTTTTTTGTCATTTTGTTTATAAAGTTCATAGGTGCTTTAAATTGCTGAAAATAGTCGCTAAATCGTAGTGGTTGATAGCTCGGATCAGTAATTTGTTGCAACCATAATTGTTGATAATGCACTGACAAAGGGATTTGTTGATATTGCATTATTGACCAGTTATGACTTGGTTTATATGCTTTAATTGGTGTTTGACAGCTATCACTTAGCTGCCAGCCAGCCGGTGGTGTAAGATCATTGGCAATAAAAAGGTTCGGCGCCACCAAGCCTTTTTGATTACATAACCACGCCTGCTTCTCTGCGGGTAATGGATACTCATCTTCAAAGCCGTTAAAGTGCATCAGCTCATGTAAAAATAAACCGTAATAACTCGCCGAGTTTAAGTGCATTATGCCACCTTGCACATTGCCTGAGCCAGTTGCGGTCATCATCACTATAAAATCAAAGCCCGTTGGCCAAGCTTTATTGTGAGCTAAAGGCTGCCAATCACATTTAGCGGCATGTTGCGGCTGTTGTTGGCAGTTTATGGAGTCCCCTAAATAAATCGGCTTACTAAAACAAAAACTGCCTGAGCTCGGTTGGGGGTGTTGTTGATAACGAATTTTAAATGCATTAAGTTTTGCTAAACCTTGGCGATGATCTGTCATCATCAACACATTAAACTGACACTGCGGTTGCGCTTGCAGCTGTGAAAAGGATAATAAAAATCCCTCATGACTGGCAAAGCTTTGGTCAATACTTGCCGGTGTGGCGCCATGGTGTAATTTTAATTGTTCTGCCGCATGACTTGCAGGCAACAGGTGTTGCTCTGCCAGTGATGTTAAATCATCCCAACGTTCTGATTGCAGTAACAATGCACTGAGTCTGCGGCGCTTATCAACACTTTGCTGAGCCACGCTAACACGCCAAAAAGGTAAAGCAGATTGTGCTTGATCATTTGTTAGTAACCGCAGTGCCCAAGCAAATTGTGCATCCGTAACAGCATTTATAGCTAATAAGTATAAGGTGGTATCAGTCAATGAATTAAGCTGAGCATTAAAATCGTCAATAAAACGATAATAACTAATAAGGATAGAATCTGGGGTATGTTTTACATGCCAAAAGGCAATATCGCGATGCTGATTAACTGAGCTTGGTAAATATCCCAAACTCAGCATAACAACAACGCTAATAAATAATTTAACTGTCGTTTTCACCAGCCATTAACTCAAGCTCTAAACGGGCATATTTATATTCCACAAACTCATG
Organism: Pseudoalteromonas sp. SR41-4; assembly: GCF_014163985.1. Classification (NCBI taxonomy): domain Bacteria; kingdom Pseudomonadati; phylum Pseudomonadota; class Gammaproteobacteria; order Alteromonadales; family Pseudoalteromonadaceae; genus Pseudoalteromonas; species Pseudoalteromonas sp. SR41-4. The sequence continues at coordinate 67,283 of NZ_JACJEI010000014.1, forward strand.
CACATTGGTGGCAAGTGCTAAACGAAAGAAATCTGCGGCTTGATAATCAAGCCCTTTAGCTTGATATATTTTAGCTAAATAAAAGTAAGCTTCGCATAGCCGCTGCGCATATTCTTGTTCAGTTTTAACACCATCGGCAAGACTTGTTAAAAAGCTCTGCTCGCTCATATCACCCAAATAAAGTGATATTAAACTATACGCCCATTGACTATCATCCAGCCCTTGTGCGTTGGCTTTTAAGTTTGCTATAGCTTGCACAGGATCAGCGCTTGCTTGCGCTAGATAAAGCCATAATACCCGGTAAGGATCACTTGGCGAACGTGATAAAAACTCTTTAAGATCAGCCGCTGCAAGATTTGCTCTATCGCCATAGTAAAGAGCAATACCACGATTTAAGTAGGCATATTCGTGTTGCTCATTGAGTTCTAACGCTGAATCAAAAAATTCATAGGCTTTTTCAAATTGTTGCATCAAGGTATGGTGAATACCTAAAAAGTTATACACTTCGGCTAAATCGGGCTTCAATTGCACAGCACGATTAAAATCAATCCGCGCCAAGGTAGACATACCTAAACTATCAAATAATACGCCACGGTCATAAAATAATTTTGCTTGTTGATCTGGCGCTAGATCAGCACGATTTAATAATTCAGAATAACGAGCTATCGCTATTTCACTACGAAAATCAGACGCTAAAGGCGCAGTGAAAGGCACATTCACAATCGCAGTCGGTTGTGCTTGCGAAGTAGATTGACAGGCGCTTAAAGACAGAATAGCAAACGATGCCAAGGCTATGTGTTTAAGTATCATTAAAATCCTTTATACCAAGATAAGTAGCAAACTGATAGGACAAGTGCTATCCAAAGAGGTTTCATTAAAGCATAAAAAAAGAGGCTATACAGCCCCTTTTTATATTATCCAGAGAATATCTGGATTAAATATCAACAATTAAGCGTCAGTTGGTGCATCAGCTGCGGCAGCTGCTGATTCCATTGCTTCTTTGATACTTAAACGTACACGACCTTGACGGTCTACTTCTAGTACTTTAACTTTAACTTCTTGACCTTCAGATAGGTGATCTGTCACGTTATTTACGCGCTCAGTACTGATCTGAGAGATATGCACTAGGCCATCTTTACCAGGAAGAATGTTTACAAACGCACCGAAATCAACGATACGTACAACTTTACCTTCGTAGATAGTACCTACTTCTAGTTCAGCTGTTAATTGCTCAATGCGGCTAATTGCATTTGCTGCGCTTTCACCGTCTGTTGCTGCAATTTTGATTGTACCGTCATCACCGATTTCAATCGTAGTACCTGTTTCTTCAGTAAGTTGACGAATAGTTGCGCCGCCTTTACCGATAACTTCTGCGATTTTCTTCTGTGGTATCTTCATAGTGTAGATACGTGGAGCAAACATTGAAAGCTCTTCAGATGGTGCAGAAATCGCTTCGTCCATCACACCTAAGATGTGTAAACGTGCAGCTTTTGCTTGTTTAAGCGCAATTTGCATGATTTCTTGAGTGATACCTTCAATCTTGATATCCATCTGTAGTGCAGTGATACCTGCAGCAGTACCAGCTACTTTAAAGTCCATGTCACCTAAGTGATCTTCATCACCTAAGATGTCAGAAAGAACTACGAATTTTTCGTCTTCTTTAACTAGACCCATCGCGATACCCGCAACAGACGCTTTAATTGGCACACCCGCATTCATAAGTGCAAGTGAAGTACCACATACTGATGCCATTGAAGATGAACCATTTGATTCAGTGATCTCAGATACAACACGGATTGAGTAAGGGAACTCAGTCAATGTAGGCATTACAGCTTGGATACCGCGCTTAGCTAGGTTACCGTGGCCGATTTCACGACGCTTAGGAGAACCTACAAAACCTGTTTCACCTACGCAGAACGGAGGGAAGTTATAGTTAAGCATAAAGTGGTTTTTGTGCGTGCCAGTTAAATCATCGATTAACTGTGAATCACGTTCTGTACCAAGTGTAGCTGTTACCAGTGCTTGTGTTTCACCACGCGTAAAGATTGCAGAACCGTGAGTACGTGGCAATACGCCAGTCATTACGTCAAGTGCACGGATCATATCTGGTTCACGACCATCGATACGTTTTTCGCCAGCAGTGATGCGCCCACGTACGATTTTCTTCTCAAGAGAACCAAATACTTTGCCAACTTCTTGCTTGTCTAGTGACTCGCCTTCAGCAAGCTCAGCTGTTAATACAGCAACAACTTCGTCTTTAGCTACGCCAAGTGCTTCTTTACGAGCCACTTTATCAGTGATGCGGTAAGCTTCGCCTACTTTATCAGCTGCGATTGCTGCTACTTTATCTTCTAAAGCAACGTTCTTTTCAGGTGCTGCCCAATCCCATGTAGGCTTGCCAGCTTCTGCTTTGAATTCGTTGATTGCGTTGATGATAGCTTGAGATTGCTCATGACCATATACAACCGCACCTAGCATAACGTCTTCTGCAAGTACGTCAGCTTCTGATTCAACCATAAGTACTGCGTTATCAGTACCAGCAACAACTAAATCAAGTTGGCTTTCTTCAAGCTCTTTCAGTGTTGGGTTAAGTACGTATTCGCCGTTGATGTAACCAACGCGCGCTGCACCAATTGGACCACTGAATGGGATACCAGAGATAGCAAGTGCTGCTGAAGTACCGATCATCGCAACCATATCAGGTTGAATTTCAGGGTTAACAGAAACAACAGTAGCAATAACTTGTACTTCGTTTACAAAACCATTTGGGAAAAGTGGACGAATTGGACGGTCAATAAGACGTGCAATAAGTGTTTCACCGTCGTTAGGACGACCTTCACGCTTTAAGAAACCACCAGGGATACGACCTGCAGCGTACATACGCTCTTGGTAGTTAACTGTTAGTGGGAAAAAATCTTGGCCAGGTTGTGCTTCACGCTTACCAACAACAGTAACTAATACTGATGTGTCGCCAATACTTGCTAGTACTGCGCCGTCTGCTTGACGAGCGATTGCACCGGTTTCTAGGGTAACTGTATGTTGACCTAGTTGAAATTCTTTAATAATTGCTTGCACTTAAAATGTTCCTTAAATGTGTTCTAATAAGTTGCCATCAAAGTACCAATTACAGTACATAATTGTATTCAGTTGGAAATCAATTAAGTACTACAATTGGCAATGATGTGAATAAGCGTAGATAAACCTTTTTATCTACGCGCATAGTATATAACAAAGTAATGCAAAATTGCGAGCTTAGTCCCTAGATAAAAGTGGTGATAATAGGCGCGCTAAAAAGTGTGCTTTGCTGTCACTAACTATGTGGCTTTTATTTGATATTTCAAGAGAATTAATTGTTGTGGACAGAGAGAGTGAGAAATTTCAGGCACAAAAAAAGGAGCTATAAAGCTCCTTTCTATGTAATCTAGTTCTTAGCGACGTAGGCCAAGTTCTTGGATTAACGCAGTATAACGTGCAATGTCTTTACCTTTAAGGTAATCAAGCAGTTTACGGCGAGTGCTTACTTTACGAAGCAGACCACGACGTGAGTGGAAGTCATGCTTGTGATCAGCAAAGTGACCTTGAAGCTTGTTGATATCAAAAGTAAGAAGTGCAACTTGTACTTCAGGTGAACCAGTGTCGCCTTCTGCACGTGCGAATTTTGCGATGATATCGATCTTTTCTTGATTGCTTAGTGACATAGTAACTCCAAAAATAAAATTTAAAAGGTGTCTTAGCCGATCACTAATTCAGCCAAAACGATTAGCGGGCGTATTCTACCAGCTACGGCAATAACTACAAGCTAAACTTTACGCTGTTGTTTCTTGCTGATTTGATAAGCCACGTTTTGACTTTAAATGGCCATCAGGATTACGTTCACCAGTGCCAATAAACACACCATCAGCGAGCACTTTAATTGCCCCTTCTGGCAGTTCAATATCAAGTACAACCGCCTGACCATGGCTAAAAGAACTACCTTGCTCTTTACTGAGCTCAACCACAGGTAGACCAAATAATGCGGTGTCCATTGGCAGTAATAGTTCATCAAGATAAGTAGAAGGCGTAAGCTCTTCTTGTTTCGCTTTTACTAATAACGCTTCTAACTGCTCAAGTGACACCATTTTGTCAGCAGGGTAATGCCCTACCGCACTGCGATGCAACATGATCACATGCGCGCCACAACCCAGGTTTTCGCCTAAGTCATCGACGATAGTGCGAATATAAGTACCTTTTGAAACATGGGCGGTCATTTGCACTTCGTTATTAGCTTCATCGAACTCATCTAGTGTTAAACTAAATACGTTGATTTTTCTGCACTTGCGAGGTACTTCAATGCCTTCACGCGCATATTTATATAAAGGTCGGCCTTCATATTTTAACGCTGAATACATTGACGGGTATTGATCTGATTCACCTAAAAACTTAGCAATTTCTTCGCTAAGTTGCTCAGCCGTCACATTGACATCTTTAGTACTGACAATTTCACCATCAGAATCTGATGTTGTCGTACGTTCACCTAATTTAGCGCGAACTACATAGGTTTTGTCAGTATCGAGTAAAAACTGAGTAAATTTAGTCGCTTCACCAAAACAGATAGGCAGCATACCCGTTGCAAGCGGATCAAGGGCACCGGTGTGCCCCGCTTTTTGTGCAAAATACACACTTTTAGCTTGCTGTAGCGCTTTATTTGATGAAATGCCTATTGGTTTGTTTAACAACAAAATACCGTCAACTGGACGGCCTTTACTGCGCTTTGCCATCTGTATTAGTGCCTTCTTCGCTGTCTGTTTCGTCGATATGCTCTGCATCATCTACGCTATCAACTTCGTCATCTACATGCTTTGCTTTATCTTCACGAATAATAGAATCAACAAGGTTTGAAATACGCATGCCTTCCATCAGTGAATTATCAACCACAAACTTAAGCTCTGGCATAATACGGGCACGAATGCGTTTGCCAAGTAGTGAGCGAATATAACCGGTCGCTTCATTTAATACTTTAGCACTTTGCTTTGCAGCATCTTCATCTTGGGTGTTAAACACAGTAATAAAGATTTTTGCATAAGATAAATCACGTGATACTTCTACAGCAGATACTGTAACCATACCTAAACGTGGATCTTTAATTTCACGTTGCAAAATAACAGCAATTTCTTTTTGAATTTGCTGAGCAACACGATCAGTACGAGAAAACTCTCTCATTAGACTCTACTCTAAAAATTATAACTCATTGAGAAATATAAATAAGTTATTTAAATAATGGATACACAAATGGGGGCTGAGCCCCCATTTATTATCTTAGCTTACGAACAATTAAAGTGTACGTTGTACTTCAACTGTTTCGAATACTTCGATTTGGTCACCAACGCGAACGTCGTTATAGTTCTTAACGCCGATACCACATTCCATGCCGTTACGAACATCAGCAACATCGTCTTTAAAGCGACGAAGTGACTCAAGCTCACCCTCGTAGATAACCACGTTATCACGAAGTACACGAATTGGTGCGCTACGTTTAATAACACCTTCAGTAACCATACAACCAGCGATAGCGCCAATTTTAGGTGACTTGAATACGTCACGAACTTCAGCTAGACCAATGATCTCTTGCTTGAACTCTGGTGCTAACATACCAGACATAGCTTGCTTCACTTCGTCAATCAAGCTATAGATAACGCTGTAGTAACGTAAGTCTAAGTTCTCAGACTCAATTACTTTACGTGCCGATGCATCAGCACGAACGTTAAAGCCAACCACGATTGCATTAGATGCTGCAGCAAGGGTTGCGTCAGTTTCAGTGATACCACCTACGCCTGAGCCTACAATCTTCACTTTAACTTCATCTGTTGACAGTTTAGTCAATGAATCAGAGATTGCTTCGATTGAACCTTGAACGTCTGCTTTAAGTACCACATTAACTTCAGATACATTGCCTTCAGTCATGTTAGTAAACATGTTTTCAAGCTTCGCTTTTTGCTGACGTGCTAGTTTAACATCACGGAATTTACCTTGACGGTAAAGTGCAACTTCACGGGCTTTACGCTCGTCTTTAACTACAGTTGCTTCGTCGCCCGCTGCTGGAATACCAGATAGACCTAAAATCTCAACTGGGATTGAAGGACCTGCAGACTTGATGTCTTTACCGTTTTCATCGCGCATTGCACGAACACGACCATACTCAAGACCACATAATACAATGTCACCTTGGTTAAGCGTACCAGATTGTACAAGGATAGAAGCAACTGGACCACGGCCTTTATCAAGACGAGATTCAATAACAACACCAGCAGCCATACCCACAGTTGGAGCAGTAAGTTCTAACAACTCAGATTGGTTTAATACCGCTTCAAGAAGGTCATCAATACCTAAACCAGTTTTAGCAGAAATATGCACATACTGTGTATCACCGCCCCACTCTTCAGGAATAACGTCTAGTTGAGCAAGCTCATTCTTAACGCGATCTGGGTCTACGCCTTCTTTATCCATTTTGTTAACAGCGATAATTAAAGGAACGCCAGCTGCACGCGCATGCTGAACCGCTTCTTTAGTTTGTGGCATTACACCATCATCTGCTGCAACCACTAGGATTACGATATCTGTTGCTTTAGCACCACGAGCACGCATTGACGTAAACGCCGCGTGACCAGGAGTATCCAAGAAAGTGATCATGTTACCATTTACGTCAACATGATAAGCACCGATATGCTGTGTGATACCACCGGCTTCGCCAGAGGCCACTTTTGCTGAACGAATATAATCAAGCGTTGACGTTTTACCATGGTCAACGTGACCCATTACAGTTACTACTGGTGCACGTGGCTCAGATTTACCATCTTCATGACGGTCATTTAGTACTGTTTGCTCTAATTCGTTTTCTTTAACAATGATAACTTTGTGGCCCATTTCTTCTGCAACTAACTGTGCAGCTTCTTGGTCGATCACTTGGTTAATGGTAACCATGTCACCCATTTTCATCATTGTTTTTACAACTTCAGCGCCCTTAACGGCCATGCGTGATGCAAGCTCAGCAACTGTAATTGTTTCGCTAATACGCACTTCGTTTTTCACGTCAACCGTTGGCTTTTGGAAGCCATGTTGTAATGAAGCTGGTGCTTTTAGCTTGCTTTTCTTGCCTCTCGAAGGAACAAATTTCTCCTTCGCTGGGGCTTTTTTCTTTTTCTTCGCACGGCGTGTGCCTTGCTCATCACGCGCATCAGCAACATCTTCTGCTTCACGTGCGTAAGTAGAAGTCGTAAGGTGGTGATCAGCGGTTTCTTCGCGCTTCTTACGTTCTTCTTCTTCTTTCTTCCAGCGAGCTGAATTTTCTTCTGCTAGCTTTCTTGCCTCTTCTGCTTGACGTTTCGCTTCTTCTTCAGCTTTCTTCAATGCGGCCTCTTCTGCTTCTTTTTGCAGACGCTCAGCTTCAACGCGATCTTTTTCAGACTTCGCGGTTTGTTCTGGGGTCATCTGCTTCTGTTTTGCTACACGTTCAGCATCTGCTTTACGTTTAGCTTCTTCTTTCACTTTACGGTCAGCCTCTTCTTTGGCTTTACGCTCTGCGTCTTGTTTTGCTTTAAGCTCAGCTGCTTCTTTTGCAGCTTGTTGCTCAAGTTCACGACGAGCGGCTTCTTCTGCTGCTATACGCGCTTGCTCTTGCTCAACCGCGCTTTTCTTCACGTAAGTACGTGTTTTACGTACTTCAACTTGAACTGACTTTGCTTGACCTGTAGAACCCGTCACACTTAATGTGCTTTTGCTCTTACGTTGCAATGTCATACGTGCTGGGCCATCTGAGCCTGTGCCGCCGTGCTGCTTGCTTAAATGATCAAGTAACTTTGCTTTTTCAGCTTCAGTTACATTATCACCCGCTTGCTTAGTGATACCGGCTTGCGATAATTGTTGAAGCAATTTATCAACAGTTGTACCAATATCCCCGGCTAGTTTTTCAACATTTACTTCTGCCATAGTCTCTAATACCTCCGTTAATAACTTACTCGTCTGCGAACCAACAAATGTTGCGCGCAGCCATAATTAGCTCACCCGCTTTCTCTGGAGAAAGCTCTGTAATATCGACTAATTCATCAATACCTTGCTCTGCTAAGTCTTCTAGCGTAACAACCCCTTTGCTTGCCATAACAAACGCAAGGTGACGCTCTAACCCTTCTAGTGCTAATAAGTCTTCAGCAGGCTCTGCACCATCAAGGCTTTCTTCTGTTTTAAGTGCTTTAGTCGTTAATGCATCTTTTGCACGTGAGCGTAACAAATCAACAGTATCTTCATCTAAGCCATCAATTTCTAAAAACTCAGACGCAGGTACATAGGCAACTTCTTCAAGGGTTGAGAAACCTTCGTTGATAAGTAATGTTGCAAAGTCTTCATCGATGTCTAAGTTTTCAGTGAATAAGTTGATTAACTTATCAGATTCCGCTTCGTTCTTAGCGCGCATTTCTTCAACTGTCATTACGTTTAGTTCCCAACCAGTTAACTGGCTAGCAAGACGTACGTTTTGACCGTTACGACCAATTGCTTGTGCTAGGTTATCAGCTTCAACAGCGATATCCATTGAATGGGTGTCTTCATCCATTACAATTGAAGCAACTTCAGCAGGTGACATTGCATTAATAACGAACTGGGCTGGGTTGTCATCGTAAAGTACGATATCAACACGCTCGCCACCAAGTTCAGTCGACACTGCTTGTACACGTGCGCCACGCATACCAACACACGCACCAATCGGATCGATACGTTTATCGTTAGATTTAACGGCGATTTTAGCACGTGAGCCTGGATCACGTGCCGCTGCACGTAATTCAATCATCTCTTCGCCAATTTCTGGCACCTCAATGCGGAATAATTCCATCAGCATTTCTGGCTTAGAGCGTGTTACAAATAACTGTGCACCACGAGCATCAGGTTTTACTTCATAAAGTAAACCACGGATACGATCGCCAGGACGGAAATTTTCACGTGGTAACATGTCATCACGGTAAATAACCGCTTCAGCATTGTTACCTAAATCTAATACGATTGCGTCACGCGTTGCTTTTTTCACAACACCTGTTACTAACTCGCCTTGTTGATCTTTATAAGCTTCTACAACAAGTGCGCGCTCAGCTTCACGTACTTTTTGTACGATTACTTGTTTCGCCATTTGTGTAGTAATACGGTCAAATTTAATTGACTCGATTTGCTCTTCGATGAAATCACCAATCTTAAGATCTGGGTCATCAACCTGAGCCGCTTCCAACGTGATTTCGCTGTAAGGGTTTTCCAGTGAACCATCTTCAAGTACTGCAGCAATTTGCCAACGACGATAAGTGTCGTAATCGCCTGTTTTACGGTCAATTGCAACGCGTACTTCAATTTCACCAGTATGTTTTTTCTTAGTCGCAGTCGCTAATGCGAACTCTAACGCTTCGAAAATCTTTTCTTTTGGAACCGCTTTCTCATTGGAAACGGCTTCAGCAACCAATAATATCTCTTTTGCCATGGGTTATGCCTCGCTTGCCCTATTCCTTCGCACTCGGATTAAAACTTTGCGATGATGTTCGCACGTTCAATGTTACTGAGCATAATTAACTGCTCAGTACCGTCATATGAAAGTGTGATCATATCACTGCTAACTGCTATTAGATCGCCTTTAAAATTACGACGACCATCTTGTGGAAGCTTAGTACGCACGCGTACTTCCTCTCCTTGTGCCTTCTCGTAGTGATCTTGTTTGAATAATAGACGATCAACACCAGGAGACGATACTTCCAAATCATATTCATTTGTAATCGGGTCTTCGACATCTAAAATTGCGCTTATTTGACGACTTGCATCAGCACAGTTATCAACCGAGATCCCCGCTTCGTGATCGATATAGACCCTAAGCGTAGAATGGCGACCCGCTTGCACAAACTCTAGACCATGTAATTCAAAGCCTAACATTTCAACTGACGGTGAAAGCATGGTTAATAAATCTTGCTCAAGTTTTGTCACGAAAATTCTCCATACAAACAAAAAAAGGGCTTATAGCCCTAAAATACTTAGCTTATACCTTGATTTAAAATCAAGTGGTGCAGATACAACAACGCCCCGAACCAAGCGGGGCGTCACACCTAAAGCATAAAACTGTGTGGCCATGGGCCAAGCTTGGTTGCGGATAGCTAACACCATCTAAATTAAACCCAAAGGCTTAAACGCAAAACGCGCATTACATAGAATGCGCGACTTCAAATCAGTAACTAAAATCGCTACTCAAAAGTTTGGCTTCAAGAATTTAGAAATATTAATTAAACTAATAATTTATCTAAAAACTTGGTTGCGGGAGCCGGATTTGAACCGACGACCTTCGGGTTATGAGCCCGACGAGCTACCAGGCTGCTCCATCCCGCGCCAACTGGTATCAAAATACCTGATACCTGCCTAGCAGCTAATTAAGTGAGCTAGACAATGGCGGCTATTATAAAGAGGCTTGGCGTAATTAGCAACCAAAAACTGGTAAAGAATGACTAGACTATAAAGTACAAAATTATAGGTCAGAACAATTCGCTATAACCGTACCAAAAGTACCCTGTTAAAAAACCAACATAAAAGCCCTAGGGCGTGTTGACCTTTTGTGATTAATTTTGCAGCAGTATGTTTGGTATTTAGGCAAGGCAGAGTCTATGTAGTGTGGTTGTTCCCCATAAATAGACGATAACGCAGTATAAATTCCGAACATGCGCTGCCCAAAGGGTTCTTCCTAGGGGCGATTAACTCTTTGTTGCTCGATTTTTACTTAGCTCCACTAGGTTACAAACCTCGCGCCGCGATTAAATCGCCCCTAGATTGAACAAATTTCAATCCACAAAGGTCAACACGCCCTAGCCTTATTGGCATTAATAATGCACGCTATTGCGCAATTTCCATCGATTTACTCACTCTTTCCTACACAGCGTCTATACTAAGTTTTTAATGGCAATCTGCATATTTAAGGCTATTTAGAGAGGGCTTATTATGAGTATTTCTGCTCATCATCAAAAAATGTTATTACGAAGTATCGCAATAATAAAACCCAACTTTCACTGTTTTACTGTTACCTTTCATATGCAATTAAAACGTCATGCATTGACAATGCAATGGCCTAGCAGTGATGAAATAAGTGAAAAAAGTTATTTGTTGTATTGCTCATTGGAACGCACTATTACCCACTTAGATCGCTTATTGTCTGTATTACCTTTTATTCATTATCATGCCAACAACCTAAGTAAATCTGGCCTCACTTGTCTGGATGTTGATTTATTATGTGATGCTTTTATAGCTGCGCTAAAAATTCATTTGGGCCGAGAATTTACGCTAAACCTAGAACAAGCGTGGCGTTATGCACTCAGGATGTTTAACAGCATAGTGAAAAGCTATTTATTTAATACCAGTAATATTGTTGCAATTAACAAGTCCGTGCAGCAGCAAGTGAATTCATAGCAAATAACCTACATGCATTATTCTATACTAGCTAACTCTTGTAGAAGACGATCTATTTGGTGCTGTTCAACATCGATTAAAGTTGCATATTTTGATGTTAACGCACTCATTTTTCTAGATAAGGAGTTATCAAAAGTCGCATCAGTTACGTTATTTAGTTGCTCTTTAGCCTGAGCTTCGAGGGCTGCTATTTGGCGATCCATTTGAGCTTGGTAAGTATCTATTTTTGATTGTCGCTGTTCAACATCTCGTTTGATTTCTTGTGACCGAATGAACGAATCAATACCTTTGCTCTGGGTTGATTGTTGGTCAATTTCAGACGTGTTTTTCGACGCAGGCAAAGCGTGTTTTTCTTTTAAGAGTCGATCAATATCCCGCTGTTCACGTGCAATTAAAACGTTATAGCGCTCTGAAATACTGGTCATTTGATTAGCTATTGCAGTTTCTTTTTTTGCACCAGATAAATTATTTAACTGCGCATCTGATTGCTCACCTAAGGCGGCAATTTGCTGATTCATTTTCTCGCTTAAGCTATCAATTTTATCTTGATGCTGTTGAATATCAGCATCAATTTGCCGAGTCCGAATATAACTATCAACGCCCGAGGTATCAATATTTTCATTAGCAACAATCTGACTAGATAAGCTTGGGTTTTGCTCTTTTACAGAGATTAGTTTCGCATCATCACCACATGGAAATTGACTAAATTCCACGACGCCTTTTTTTTCACACTGATAGACTGTGGCATGCAAAGAACTAACATGGCAAAGTGCAATGAGACAAGGTAAAACAATTTTAAATTTGCAAAAAGCATACTGATATTGATTCATAAGGCGACACTCCTTTGTTTACGTATTAATACCTATACCACGACTATCAGTATTAATAAATGCGATCTAATCGACAATTTAATTCGTATAAAACAATTTTGAGCAAAATTAATGATCTATAAAACTCTGAGATTTATTTTTGGCGACCAACTTAATGCCAATCACAGTTGGTATAAAGAAGAGGATCAAACACAATACCTTTATGTCATTGCTGAATTAAAACAAGAAACAGATTATGTAAAACACCATATACAAAAGGTAGCGGCGTTTTTTGCGGCAATGGAGAACTTTGCGACTGCGCTCAAACAAGCACAATTAAATGTGCTTCATTTAACACTCGATGATACCCACGATGACGCATGCATTACCTCATTACTAACACGCTTGGCGAAGCAATATCAGTGTCAACAAATCCAATATCAGTATCCTGATGAGTATAGATTAAAAACTCAACTGCAAGAGTTTGCAAACAGCAGTGACTTTAATGTTAGTGCCACAGACAGCGAACATTTTTTATTACCTTTTGCTGATATCAGCGACCATTTTAAAAAAGATAAGCATGTGAAAATGGAATTTTTTTATCGCATGATGCGCAAGCGCTTTGACATATTGATGCAAGATAATGCTCCACTAGGCGGGCAATGGAACTTTGACCAAGACAATCGTAACAAATTAAAAAAAACTGATTTAGCTGCTATCCCTGAACCAAAAATATTTACCAATAATATTGAAGCTATTTTACAGCGCATAAAAAAACACCAGGTAAATACCCTTGGCCATTGTTCAGCAACTTTATTATGGCCAACCAGTCGTGCTCAAGCAAAACAATTACTCGATTACTTTTGCACTCATCTACTCCCCTGTTTCGGAAAATTTCAAGACGCGATGACCTGTCAGAGCTCATACAAATGGAGCTTGTATCATAGTCGTATCGCGTTTGCACTTAATACAAAAATGCTGCACCCAATGCAAGTTATTAAGCAAGTACTGGCTGAGTTTGCGGCACGCCAAGAACAGATCACGCTTGCCCAAGTTGAGGGGTTTATTAGGCAAATTTTAGGTTGGCGAGAATATGTAAGAGGTATTTATTGGCAAAATATGCCTGATTACGCGAGTAAAAATGAACTTGAGGCTGCTCGTCTGTTACCAGATTATTTTTGGAGTGGCAAAACAAAAATGAACTGTATGAAACAGGCAATCACGCAGAGCTTAGAGACCGCCTACGCGCATCATATTCAACGCTTAATGATCACCGGAAACTTTTGCTTATTAACCGGTATTGATCCAAATGAAGTTGATAGCTGGTATTTGGGCATTTACATCGATGCCATTGAATGGGTAGAAATGCCTAACACCCGTGGTATGAGTCAATTTGCAGATGGCGGCCTAATCGCTACAAAACCGTATGCCGCAAGCGGTAACTACATAAACAAAATGAGTGATTACTGCACCAGCTGCCACTATAACGTAAAACAAAAAAGTGACGACACGGCTTGCCCTTTTAATAGTTTATATTGGCAATTTATGCACACCCATGAAGCCCGCTTAGCTCGTAACCCACGTATTGGCATGGTCTATAAAAATTGGCAAAAACAAGATACATCACAACAGCACGCTATTTTAGAGCGAGCGCAATGGTGCCTAAATAATATAGAAAAACTCTAACAGAAGTATCATATTAGGTAATATTGTTAATTAAATGTTTAATTAATTTGTAATTATAGTGTTATCACCCTACTTTCTAATATTAGAAATTACTCCACAACACTATGAGAACACGATGAAAAAACAGTTTTTAACGGCATTATTACTGATCAGTACAAGCCAAGCACAGGCATTTAGCCAAGAAACACATAAACGTATCGTCATCGATGCAGTGAACTACATGCAGCAGCACCCAAGCAGCACACAGTTTTCGGCATTAAGCCAATACGCTCAACAAAATAATATGACGGTAACCCAGTTAGCCGAAGTACTAGGCCAAGCAGCCTATGATGTGGATGACTTTGAAGACACCTTCTTTTGTGGTGCTGTAACGGGGTCATGTGTTCAAGCACCAATATGGGGAGCAGCAGAGAGTATTGTTAAATATACCAGCTATTGGCATTTCCAAAACCATACCCAAGGGGCTGATCAACACGGTAACGACTTTGGTGGCTACAATTACCAAAAACTGACGGTATGGGGCACCGTTGATAACTTGGCTTCAAGTTGGTTAAAAGGTGACTACCTTGATGACGGTCAAGGCGGTGAAACAGGCTGGTTTAATGCCGATTCATCAAAGTACAACAGCTATGGTATTACTGAAGCTAATTACCGAATTGACAGCCAATCAAATTACAACATGTACGATGACTTTGAAGAAATGCCTTTTCAGCCAATTGATAATTTAGGTCAATACTGGTATCAAAGCTATTTGCAAAGTGGCAACCCACAAGTGTTAGGTTTTGTTTTCCATACAACTGATTTACTACAACCACACCATACTTGGACCACATCTGATCTCAATCATTCAAGCTGGGAAAGCTGGGTAAAAGACTACTATGATCAGGAACAACTCAATGACTCTGCCCTTATTACACAAGCCATGCAAACATTTTCAGCACTGGATATAAACAGTCAAGACGTACGCCCTTTACTGACACAAGGTGGCGCTTTTTCTTATGCTCAAGGCGGTATTGTGCTTAATTCACAAGACCATTACGACCGCTTAAATACGGCAAAACAAGTGATCCCACATGCGATTGCCATGGTTGTGCACCTACTTAATCATGCCATGGTCGTGCGCCAATGAAAGCGCTGAGCAGTTGTATTTTGTTATTATTAGGACTGCTTTATAGCAGCCTAACAATGGCATCATTTAACCAATATAACGATGCTGAAGTGCGTTTAATGCAGCAAGTTTATCAACAACACAATGCCAACATTAGTCGCAAAGACGTTCGTAAACATATGTTTGAAAATCAATTTTTATTATATCAAGCAGAACAACATATGCCTGAGCTGCTTGAACGTCAATCTGCGGTAGGCTTTAGCACGCAGTACCATGTTGAGCGCTATTTGATGAACATATTTGACACGCAACTAAATTTATCAACATCCTATGTTAAAGGAGGTAATCTCACACAATATAATGCCCAGTGGCTGCTCAAAGTATTGCCTAGCTACCCTGCTGATGGCCAATACAACGCTGAACAAATCAATAAAATGCAGCGCACCGAGCTCAGAGGGCTCTTTACAACCGCCGTCAATCTTTATGAGTTTATAGCCCCTTTATCTATGCAAGTACGCTTTCGACTGCACCAAGGTGAAAGTGACTTATTCAAAACTGAAGTAATAAAAAAGCAACTATTTGAGGCGTTGCTTTTAAAAGCAACGCCATTACTTTTAAAGCAAGGGATCAGTATCGCGCACCTAGAAGAACTAGCAAAAGGCGATATTTTAAGGCCTTCGATTCAAAGTTGGCTAGGTATTAAAGACATGATGCACGTTCAAAGCCCAATACTAGACAGTCTTGAACAACAAATATCCGATAAAGAAATAAAATATTATTATCAGGCAAATAAAGCGCGCTTTAAATACCTTAGTGAAGTGACAGCTTACGGCGCTGCGTTTACTGAGCGAGACCAAGCGGTTCGCTTTAGAAGTACAGTACAAGCAAGCTCTTTTACAGATGCATTATATATATCACAGCAAAACGACATTTATGCTAAGTATCACAATAAACTAACTCGCAAAAATAAAAGTAATTGGGCTGTGCAACTGGCTTATACGCTAAAAGCAGAAGAATTATCTGCGGTGATGCGCTCACCTGAAGGTCTATGGGTCGTCATAATTAGTGATAACCATCAGTATAACTACTTTAGCGCTACTGACGAAACTGTTCGCTATCAAGCTAAAAAAGCCATCGCAATACAAAAAGCGCAGCAACGCTATCAGCAAAATTGGCTGGCTTGGCAACAACAAAATGCAGTAAAACTATGAATAAAAAAGCTATCTACATAATTACAGGCGTCGCTTGTTTAGGTTTTTTAGTAATAAATTTAACAACAGAGCGAAAACGCGAAATAGCTCCCATCCGCGCTGCTGATGATTTAACGCCAGTAACGCCCGCGCCACAAATAAATAATGCGTCGGCACCGACAGCTATTAATCCAGATATGACTGCTGAAGCGGCGATTGATAGTCACACCTCATTAAAAAATACTGATGCCAGTCAACAACTGCCGCCCATTACTACACCGAGTTACTTGCCTGTCATCGCAAAAAATCCAATCAGTGCGAGTCAGTTTCAAGGCGACTTAACCGATCATCAAGCTTACCTCGATTTTCATAAACAGCAGCAAACTCAGCTTGAGCAACGCTTTGTAATAGCTGCTCAACAAAAAATAACTAACCTTGAAAGCTTGCTCGAAAAAGGCCGTCAAAAAGGCCTCCCTCAACGGCAGCTGCAAGTTGCTATTGATAAAATTGCTGCCTTAAAAGACATGCAAGCCAAATTAAAAAGTAAAGATACTAACTGAACACAGCATCATTAATCATCTGCGATTAATGGTGCGCTAAGCGGAACCGATGTTTGAGCAAAGCTAAAAAAGCCGCCTCAACTGAGGCGGCTACTAAAAATAACAAGTAAATTAGGGGAAAAACACTGTCAAAGGGATGGTTATTTACCTTCTAGCAAGTTACCACTGCCAATTTCAATTTTACGTGGTTTAAGTGCTTCAGGGATCTCGCGTTGCAAGTCGATACTAAGTAGCCCATTGGCTAAATCAGCGCCGAGTACTTTAACGTGGTCACCTAGCTGGAATTTGCGTTCAAAGTTGCGCTCAGCAATGCCTTGATGAATAAATTTGCGCTCTGCGCTGTCATCTTTATTGGCTTTAATGCCAGCAACTTTTAAGGTGTTATTTTCTGACTCTATCGTCAGCTCATTATCACTAAAACCGGCAACAGCCATAGTAATGCGATATTTGTCTTTATCGAGTGCTTCGATGTTATACGGAGGAAAACTTGGCTGCTTGTCAGTGCGAGCGGCCGCATCCATTAAAGATGCTAAATGATCGAAGCCAATGAATGAACGATAAAGTGGTGATAAATCTACTGTACGCATAATAATATCCTCATATTTAAGCGATATTTTGCATGTGCTTTTCGGTTGAACAAGCGCAAGCAAAGTTTAATTAATAATATAAATTTCAATTACTTCTGTTTAGTTAGGACCCATCAGGCGTCCTCATTAAACTATATATGGACGGCGAAATTGTTTTCAAGATTATTTTTGAAAAAAGTTTTATTTTTTTTCAAAATCTCTTTTTGCCTACTCAATAAAGTGAGGACTCAAAGTTTGCTTTTCAAGTCTTTAAATAGTAATAAGGGGAATTAGCTTTAGAGGTCAATATGAAAAAAGTAACGAGTTTGCTGCTCAATATAATTATGTTAGTTGTGGTGTTTTTTGTAGTGACTACATATCAGCAACGCAATTTACTCAGCTCAGATAGCAGCCCTGCTCCATATTTTAATTTACCTGTGCTCAATGACAGCGAACAACGTATTGATATTGCGATGCTTAAAGGTAACACCACCGTGGTTTATTTTTTTGCGCCATGGTGCACAATCTGTCGTTACAGTATGCCAAACCTAGAAGCGGCATTGGTTGATTCTAATATCAACGCCATTGGCATTGCACTTGATTATAAAAATGAACAAGCAGTTGCGCAGTTTGTTAGTGAACTTAAACTCACAATGCCCATTTTACTAGGCGATAAAAATACCCAGAGTAATTATAAAATCAGCGCCTTTCCTACTTACTATGTAATTGATCAACAACTGCGAATAACCGCACGCTCAATGGGCTATTCAAGCCAATTAGGTATTACTATCAGAGCTCAAAACTAAATGTAACAGCTTGTAACACCTCCCTACATTTTCGTACAGTTTACTACGTATTTTTATATATTTTCTCATTACTATAGGTCGCAGTCACACTTACTCATAACCATGGAAGAATCATGTTAGCCACCTGCTTGCCATCACTTTACCGTTTAACGCCACTGGCGTTGTGTTTGCCATTTTTAACGCACGCCAACGTTGATGCTAATGAAGAAATAATAGAGCGTCTTGAAACCGTTTATAAACGCAGTAGCATTACCAGTGAAATAACCGAAAATACTGAAAAACTGATCACTATGCCCGGTGCTATGGGCGATCCATTGCGGGCAGTATTTGCATTGCCAGGCGTTGTCGCCGCTGGCGGCTCAATGAGTGAACCGGCGGTACGTGGCTCATCGCCCGATGATAATTTGTTTGAAGTGGATTTTATGCCTGCAGGCTATATTTTTCATGATTTCGGCAGTTCTATTTTCAACAAGTACATTATTCAAGATTTTCAACTTTACTCAGCCGGCTATGGCACCAGTTACAGCAACGCCACCGGTGCCGTATTTGACGTAACACTGCGTAACCCTAAATATCAACCGATTACTACCACGCTTGATCTTACAATGTTTAATGCCGGTGTCTTTGTTGAAGGGCAACTCACGCAGAACACCGCGTTTTATTTATCAGCACGTAAAAGTACATTACCACTGTTCTTCTCTAAAGGTGAAGAGCTTGAAAACGACGATGGTGAACTCAGTGGTATCACCATCAATGACCCCCCAGATGATCATGATTACCAAGGCAAATGGATCTGGGATATAAACAATCAAAACGCCCTAACAGTGTCATTTACAGGCGCAAAAGACTCGGTTGCAGCAGGCTTTAATCAACGCGCTGAACTTTCACTAAAAAATCCTGAGTATCAAGGCGATGCTGATTTTATTCGTGAATTTACCAGCCAAAGTATTTTATGGGATCACTTTAATAAAGACTTTCATTTACGCTTAGGCGTTGGTTCGCTCGAACATTCTGGCCGATTGGAATACGCTAAACGTGCCACGCTAAGTGATGGCTATTTTGATGAAGAACAACAAAAGCAAATCACTTATAAAGGACGATTAAATTGGCGTGTTACTAAAGCCCAGCAACTGGTGTTTGATGCCGCCTATTTTGATAACGACAGTACTTACAGTTACGATAGTTTTCAATATCTTTGTACCGAGCTCGATCCTGATTGCGATCTAAACAAAGGTGAGCGAATAACGGGCAAAGACAAGCTAGCCCTTGATAAGTACTTTGTTGGTGTGAGCCATGTTTGGGTTATTAACGAACAATGGCAAAGCGAAGTCGGCGTGCAATATCAAAGCAATGATTACACTGATGAAGATTTTGTGATGCCGCGTCTTGCGCTTAGCTATTTTATTAATGATCACAATAGCATCAATGCTAAATACGGGCATTATAATCGCATGCAAGATATTGACACTCTATTGCCTGAACACGGCAACCCGAATTTACGTTCGCAAACCTCAAAACACAGCAGTTTAGGTTTTGCACAAGAACTTGCCGATGAATGGACATGGTCTATTGAAGGGTATTACAAAACCATGGACGATTTACCGTTGGCATTAAACAATTATTCCGATGCAGCAATTCGTTACAGTAATGATGTAACTGGGCGAGCTTACGGTGTTGATCTATTAATAAACAAAAATAAAACTGATAAATGGTATGGCTGGCTTGCAGTTAGTTATGCCAAAAGTGAACGTACTGACCAACGCCAAAATATCACTCGGGATTATTACGCTGATACCCCTTTAGTTGTCAACATGGTGTTTAATTACCAAATCAGTGAAAAATGGCAAGGCGGCTTTAACTTTACTGCCCGCAGCGGCCAAGCTTACACCCCGATTGTTGGCGTCACAGAAAATTCCGAATTCGAAGGACGTTTTTTACCACAATATGGTGATCCATTTTCTGAGCGTTTCGATGTTTATCATCGGCTTGATCTTCGTTTTGAACGTCAAACCGACTTTTGGGGCTTAGACGGGGTGTTAATTTTAGAATTAATGAACGCCTACGGCCAAGCAAACACCAGTAGCATTGATTTAGATTATCAGAAAGTAACCTCGACTAATGATTTAATTATCAAAGAAAACGAGGATGATTTTGAAATGCGCCCTTCAATTGGCTTTAGTGTTAAGTTTTAATTAGCCACCCCACATACACCTTTAATACTGATTAAAGGTGTATGTAATCATTAAAATAGAATTCATCAATCGTTTTTTTACGCTGTTTATTTTTTCTCAATTAGTTAAGATGAATGTAAATAAAATCGAGGAGAGCGATATGTTAACTGTAATTTTTGGCCGTGAAGGCTGCCCTTATTGTGTGCGTGCTAAAGATGTTGCTGCAAAACTAGCAAATGAACGTGATGATTTTAAATACCGTTATGTTGATATTATTAAAGAAGGCGTGAGTAAAGCCGATTTAGAACAATCAGCAGGTAAGCCTTGCCCAACCGTGCCACAAATCTTTATTGACCAAGCACACATCGGTGGTTTCACTGAGTTTGAAGCTTACGCTAAAGAAAATCTTGGACTTTATCAATAAGTTCTGTATAAAATTTGTTAATCAATTTGATTTACCCACAATCAAATTGATTAAATTATGACCAACATCAACTACATACAAATTAGTTTCAATTTATACAAGCATTTGCCTCGTAAATCCTATACAATGCGCGCCTCTTTAAATTCGTTGAGGCGTATTAATGTCAGAACCAGTCACGTTTGAATCTCTAAATCTTTCTCCTGCAATTTTGAAGGCAGTTGAAGAGTTGGGTTACAAGACACCATCTGAAATCCAAGCTCAATGTATACCGTTATTGCTAGAAAGAAAGGACGTACTGGGACTAGCTCAAACGGGTACAGGTAAAACCGCAGCATTTGCACTGCCATTACTTAATAATATTGACCCGTCTGTGAAGCAGCCGCAGATCCTTGTACTCACACCAACCCGTGAGCTTGCGATCCAAGTAGCTGAGGCATTCGAACAATATGCTAAACATGTTCGTGGTATTGAAGTATTGGCACTTTATGGTGGCCAGAGCTACAGTATCCAATTAAGTGCACTTCGTCGTGGCGCGCAAGTTATTGTCGCTACTCCAGGTCGCTTAATCGATCATATTAACCGTGGCACTATCAAGTTTGACAGCTTACAAGCTCTTGTACTTGATGAAGCCGATGAAATGTTACGTATGGGCTTTATCGATGATGTTGAAAACATCATGGAAAAAACGCCGCGCGAAAAGCAAACATGTCTTTTCTCTGCGACCATGCCTAAGCAAATTCAAAACATCAGCAGCAAATATATGAATAACCCTGAACAGGTTCATATATCTGCGCGTAACTCAACGGTATCATCTGTTGAGCAAGTGTTTTGGAATGCCAGCGTACACAAGAATAAAGCGATTGTTCGCTTTTTAGAAGCTGAACAATATGAAGGCGCGATTGTTTTCGTACGTACACGTAACGATACAGTACAACTTGCTGAGTTATTAGAGCGCGAAGGTTTCTCTGCAGCTCCACTTAACGGTGACATGAACCAGCAAGCACGTGAACGCACAGTAGAACGCTTAAAAAGTGGCATGCTAAACGTTGTTATCGCAACAGACGTTGCAGCACGTGGTCTAGATGTTGACCGTTTAAGCCTTGTTATCAACTACGATATCCCACAAGATTCTGAAGCTTATGTTCACCGTATTGGCCGTACAGGTCGTGCTGGTCGTACTGGTAAAGCGATTCTTTTCGTAAAACATAACGAACGTTATTTACTTAAAAATATCATTCGTCATACGAATTCAGATATTGTGCAAGTTGAACTACCAACTGCAAAAGTTGTTGAAGAAAAACGTATCGAAGCGTTACAAGCTAAATTAGCTATTGCGCTTGAAAATAAAGATATTACTTTCTTTAATGAAGTAGCAGCTAATATGGCGCAAAAGCTTGAACTTGCTCCTGAAGACCTAGCAGGTGCGTTACTGTGTTTAGCACAGCAACAATCACCAATTAAGGTTGAAGAAGTTAAGATCCAACAACGTGAGCGTAGCGAACGTAATGACCGTAACCCACGTGAGCGTAATGATCGTGGTGACCGTGGTCGTCGTAACGAACGCAGCGAACGCCCTGCACGTGACCGTGATGCTAAACCACGTGAACGTAATAGCCGTGATGCAGGCCCTATGGATACTTACCGTATCGAAGTAGGTCGTGAACATGGTGTTCAAGTTAAGAACATTGTTGGCGCTATCGCTAACGAAGCTGACATCTCAAGCAAGTTTATTGGTGATATTCGTTTACACGACAATCACAGTACGGTTCAATTACCGCAAAACATGCCTAAAGATGTACTTGATCATTTCCAAAAAGTGTTTATTTGTAAACGTCCAATGGGCTTAACATTAACACAAGATCAAGGTCCTGCTGAACCACGTGCTGAACGCTCTGAGCGTCCATCAGGTGACAAAAAACGCAGCTTTAACAAAGATGACAGTGCACGCGGTGATAAGCGTAGCGGTCCTCGTAAAGAACGTCGCCCAGTAAGCTTCACAGCTAAATAAGCAACGACTCTTTAATAAAAAAACCTTGCCACGAAAGTGACAAGGTTTTTTTGTGTTTGGAATAAAGTAAATCTTCGTGAGGGGAAGATTTTGTGAAGTCACAATAGTCGTTGATAGCAATTGCATTGAATGAATGAGTATTTGAATTCGCTAAAATAATCATGTTTTTAATAAAATTGGCATAAATAACGCTCTAACATCTATTTTTGCTTCTAAGCGAGCCGCAATCAAATATAAACCAGCAAGTTTACGGTGAATAAATAATGCATCCACTGGTGGTGTATGCCATTGCTGTGCTTGTGCACTAAGTTGCAACCCAGCATCTTTAATATTTGATGCCAGTTGGCTATTTTTAAAATCAAAATCACCATCGTGACGCAGTGGCTCACACGCCATTAAAAATAGCTCTATGACATTATCTTTATAACTGTCACGCAATGTATCTTTAAAATAACCAATCTGAGTGGCCGCATTTAATACCCCATCACGATTATTCTCACTGCCTGCTTTAAATAAAGCTAGATAAGCTTGGCTCAACTGAGGCGAAATCTCGCGGGTTGCCCCAAAATCAAATAAAACGATTTTTTGTGTGGCTGGTTGATAATGAAAATTAGCAAAGTTTGGATCTGTTTGTATCAGTCTAAATTCAAACATTTCTTTAAAAAATAACGCAATAAGTTGCTGTGCCACAAAGCTTTGCTCTGCTTTGGGTAGATCGGTAATTCCCTCTATAGGCTGAGCCTCAATATACTGCATCGTTAATATTTGTTTAGTACTGTGCTCTTTATAGACGTTAGGAACAATAAAGTGTCGGTTATTTGCCAATGCATTTTTATAACGTAATAAATACTGCGCTTCACGATGATAATCAGCTTCCGCTAATAATTGTATTTTAGCCTCTGCGACGAGTGGCTTAATATCAAGATCTTTAGGTAATAAACGAGACAATGTAAGCAGCGATATAACATTATCAACATCACTGACCACACTTTTTGCGATCCCCGGGTATTGAATTTTTACAGCTAATTGCTCGCCGTTTTCATGGTAGGCCAAATGCACTTGACCAATAGAAGCGGCAGCAAATGGCCTAAGCTCAATATGTGAAAAGCGCGATAACCAGTCATCTCCCCACTGCTCTTTTAATACAGTAATGAGTTGTTTGTGTGGCATGGGGTTAGCGTCTGATCGAAGTAATGCAAGTAATTCAGCAAGCTCTGGACTGAGTAGATCCCCAGCATCCATTGACAGTAGCTGTCCTAATTTCATTGCCGCACCGCGTAAGTGTGATAGTTCTGTCGCTAGGTTTTTTATGTTTTTAGGCTGCAGTAATAAGCTTTTATTATCCCAACCCTTTCCTGAAAGAGTACTTTTGGCTCCCTCAAATAACATATTACTCGCGACACTGGTTGCTAATGAGCCTAACTTTGCAAAGCGTGAAAATCGAGATGTAGGAACAGCGCGTTCATTGGCCATACTAAAACCTAGTTAACGAATATATTTACCGGTTTATACGTACCAAGCTGGGTATACGATCGAATTGACAACTGGCTGGATAAAACTAACCACAAAAAAACCTCGCCATTATAATGACGAGGTTTTTACACATAAATATTTAGCCGTGTTTTATTAAGGCGCGCCTGCTGGGTACACGTAACTTGCGTCTAATCCAAGCGGGATACCCAGTGCCCAGTAACCGAGTAAAAATAAGCTCCAGCCAATCATAAAAGCGATTGAATATGGCAGCATCATCGCGATAAGCGTGCCAATGCCCGTGCCTTTGACGTATTTTTGGCAGTACACCACAACTAATGGGAAATACGGCATTAAAGGAGTGATGATGTTTGAACTAGAATCGCCCACGCGATAAGCCGCTTGAGTTAAATCTGGCGAGATACCTAACTGCATTAACATAGGCACAAACACCGGGCCCAGTAGCGCCCACTTTGCTGAACTTGAGCCAACAAACAAGTTTACAAAACCAGTTAAAAAGATGATACCGACAACAGTCACCGCACTTGGTAACTCCATGGCTTTTAACAGCTGCGCGCCTTCAATTGCCAGCAGAGCTCCCAAGTTTGATTTACTAAATGCAGCAATAAACAAGGCACAAAAGAACGCCATTACAATATAATACGCCATGCCGCCCATTGCTTTACTCATGGCATCTATCATATCTTTAGAGCTTTTAAAGGTGCCAACGGTAAAACCATACACTGCACCAGGTATCCAAAACAGTAGGAAAATTAGCGGTACGATAGATTGCATTAAAGGCGAGCGAAAATTAGTTAAAGAGCCATCTTCGCTTCGCATTGCAGAGTCCGCAGGGGCTGACACATAGGCTAATAAAGCAAGACCTGCAATCATCACTGTACTTGCAATAAAAAACGCGCGTTTTTCGTCGCTACGGGCATCTTCAAATGCAGGTAAGTCTTCTTTATTACCATCTAATTCGGTATTTTTTAAACGTGGTTCAATAATTTTATCGGTGATGTACCAGCCTAATAAAATAATGAATAAACTTGAAGCCGAGGTAAACGCCCAGTTATTTAATGGGTTAATCGACATCGCGGGGTTAATAATTTGCGCCGCACTTTGGGTAAAGCTTTGCAGTAGTGGATCAATCCCCGACGGAATAAAGTTTGCACCAAAGCCACCACTGACTCCCGCAAATGCCGCCGCAATACCCGCCAATGGATGGCGCCCTGCTGCATAAAATATAACACCAGCTAACGGAATGACTAACACATAACCTGCATCGGTTGCTGTATGGCTGACGATGGCGACTAAAATAATTGACGGTGTTAAAAGTTTTTTAGGTGTCACCTTTAACATTAACTTAAGGCCAGTATTAATAAAGCCAGAATGTTCAGCAACCCCTACACCCAGCATGGCCACTAACACCACACCTAACGGTGCAAAACCGGTAAAAGTTTTTACCATTGATGATAAAAAGGTCGCTAACGAATCACTCGCCAGCATATTATTAATAATAATAGCTTCACCGGTACGAGGGTCGATAGCGTCAAAAGTAACACCTGAGAACCACCACGACAGTAGCCAAATTAGTAACATGGCAAACAAAAAGATGATTGCCGGATCAGGCAGTTTATTTCCTACCCGCTCAACAAAATTTAAAAATCGCGCAACTATGCCCGAGGGCATTGCCGCATCATTATTATTATTCATTTCACTTGTTCCCTAGAATTTAATCAGTGGTACTTTAGCGTATCTAGGGAATGAGGTAAATTTTAAGTGAACAGAAAATACATTTTTAGGAACTAAATAGTCTCAATGCACAAAAAAACGGCATTGTTGCCGTTTTTTTAAATAACTTTTTATTTAGTCTTTTAAGCGAGTGCTTTTACTTCTTCCCATAATCTTACTACTAGGGCTTTATCTTCTTCGTTAAGCTCACCATTGCGATACGCTTTCACTAAACTTTTTTCAACGGTTTCATTGAGCTCATCTATTTCAAGATTAAGCTCTTCAACTTGCGCATAGCCTACTGCTAAATCAAAATGGCCTCGTAAATAACCACCGGCAAATAACTCATCATCAGTGGCTTTGATCACTAAGTCATCAAAATACTGTTGGGCTGCGTCAATATAATTTACTAAACTCACTTCTACTTCTCCTGATTTTGCAGGGTCTTCTACCAATCAATCTTGATGGCCTACTGCATACATAATATGGTCGTTAAATCCGCAGGTTACACGAATATAACCGCTTAATTCATCATCCAGCTCACTATCGCCTGTATCGCAAATGAGCGGGCGGCCGTTTAAAGCCTGTAATTTAGTTTTGGTAGCCACCACAATAATATTATCCAGCCCTATCGCGCGAATAAGTGCTGGGCTTAACTGTTGATTGCCACGGCCAAAAATATGGCCTTGGCCACCAATTAGCGTGATCACTAATTTAGTGTCGCGCTGATGGGTCATCGCTAATAATTGTTCAGCTGTAAGATCTTGCGCAATTAAGCTTTGATCTGCAACTAAATCAACACCTAATAAGGTATTTTCAAGTCCCATTTCTTGCATAATAGCTGCAACTGTTGAGCCACTGCCCATTACATATAACGTATCTTCATCCATTTCACTGACGACATAGGCGGCGATATCAGCAAGTACCAGCTCGTCGGTTTCTTTACCGCCATTTTTTACGGCTTGTACATAACGTACTTCACTGGGTACTTGCATTTCACCATAACGTTTTGCTTTAACTGTGCCTTGACGAAACGCATCTTCGTCAATATCCATCACATCGGCATCGCCTAAGGTAACTAGTTCACCTTTGACCAGCATTTCGACTACCCGCCCTGCGGCCTTTGGCGTGATTGCATAAACCCCTGAATGAATTTTACAGCCGGCAGGAATGCCAAGTGCCGGTACGCTATCTTCAACCGCATGACAAATATTGCGCGCAGTGCCATCGCCACCAGCAAATAAAATTAAATCAACACCTAGCTGTTGCAATACCTTGGCTGCACGCTCAGTATCATCTGCACTACTGGGGTGCTCGCTTTGATACACAACTTCGGTATTAAAACCAAGATCTGTAGCGGTGCTTTCACCCATTGAGTGATTAACAGTATAAATTGTTATTTTATCTTGATAAGGCAATAACACCTCAAGCGCTGCTTTAGTGCGTAAATTAGCTTTTGGCTCAGCGCCAAGCGCCAGAGCTTTTGCCGCAACACCATCACTACCTTTGAGCGCCACACTGCCACCTAAACCAGCAACTGGGTTTACAATTAGTCCTAACTTAAACTGCATTACTTAACTCCTGAGGATGTTGCCATACAAACAGCCCGGCATTCAATGGCCATGGCGTATTGTAAAATTCGCTTAATGCTTTTAAAAGTGCAGTAGTCCGAGGATTAAAGCCTATTTTTAGTAACTGTAAAAGTTGCTTGTGTACTCGCGCCTGAAAATCAAACCGACAGGTTTGCTCACCATTTAAATTATCAACCGAAACATTAAACTCAAAACCTGTAGCAACACTCAACGCCCACTCGATTGCTTGCGGTTTTACTTCAACGGCTTCAAATTCTGCTTGCTGGGCTTTATCACGGCCATCGGGGCAATACCAATAACCGTAGTCTTCGAGTAAACGACGTTTATCACCCGCCACCAGCCAATGGGCTATTTCGTGCAGTGCACTGGCATAAAAACCATGGGCAAACACAATTTGATGATACGGCGTTTTAACATCAGCGGGAATATAAATAGGCTCATGCTCACCTTTGACCAAGCGTGTATTATGGCTGTGGTAAAAAGTGCGTTCAAAAATAGATGTTAAATCGGCTATTTGATGCATAAAAGTCTGATTAATTCGCCTCGGTAAAATGCAACAAATGCACATTAAAATCGAGGCGAATTGTACGGGCTTTTAGCAAGAATGTAAAAGTTGATAACGACTAAGCAGCCATGCGTTATTGTCTTGCCTTTACTTTGCAAATTTAGCTAAGCCAAAAATATGTATTCGCTGCAATCTAGCTCCTTTTATTTACTGTTCAAGTAATAACCCTTATCCTCTTTACACTTACTATCCGAATTTAAGAATAAAATTATAAACCCATGTTCAAATTACTTTTTATAAAACGACCGAAGCTTTTAGTTGTTACTTTAATTACACTGATAATTATCCCCCTGCCCTCATTTGCAAAAAGTGTCAGCATCAATGTGTTTGCAATCCCTTCCAAGTCAATCATTAACTTAGTTGAGCAAACTAGTGATGCATTAAAAAAAGAAGGGATCATGAGTTTTTATGAAAAAGGTAAGCCAGTGCACGCTACTTTGTATTTAACTGACTTTGTTGAAGGCTCAGAAGAAGACATTAAACGTGCTGTAAAAAGTATCATCGAGCAACATCAAGAGTTTGCTATAACAGCGCAAGGTTTTAGTGTTACGCAAAGTAATTGGGCATTTATTAACTTACAGTATTCGCCTAAGCTGCAAAGGCTATCGGACGAAGTAACACTGGCTCTTGAGCCATTACGTGACACAAACGCAGTCATACCTAGCTGGGTTAAAAGTTACCCCAACAAATTAACGGCCTTTGAGCGCTATGGTAGCCCCAATGTATTTCAAAACTTTCAGCCACATTTAACATTACTTGCGAACGAAAAAAGCCCTAAACTCGGTATTTTAAATAAACAAATGCAAGCCCACCCGCCTAAAGCGCAGGGTAAAATAATCGGCATTGGGATTGGCATTTCAGACCCGTTTGGTCAACAAAAACAAGTGATTGCTGAATACTTTTTTAATAACGATAAAAACTAACTTATTTTTATCGTTATTGTTTTACTAAGTAGCGTTTCAGGAGACGGGTATTGCGGGTATTTGCTTTAAAGTAAGCGTCAAAAATATCACCGACAAGCGGAATTAGGCCACCAAAAAAATCAATCAACATATTTATTACGATACGTAATTTTATACGCTTACTAACTCCTAGACGCTGGGCTTCAAATAGAATATAGCTAGATAAAATTAGCCCAGCTAGATCTCCAATACCAGGCAGAATACCGATCAGTGCCTCTACGCCAAACTTAAACCGAGTAAAAGGAATGCCAATACTGCTGTCGGTAAAGCGACTAAACCTTTCTAGCCGCTTTAATGTATCTTGGTGTGATAGCTTAATCTGTTCCATACATCCTCATAACCTTAGCGCTTGGCAAGTTACTTTAAGTAACATCAACCCCTGCTTCATCGCAAGCAACAATATCTGTTTCTTTTAGCGCTTCGGTGATCCACTGTTGTAATGTAGGGCAACTTAAAACATGCTGACAATAATGCTCCGCCAAAGCTGAAAGTGAAATTTGGTAGGTTTTTAACCTAAGTACTACAGGCGCATACATAGCATCTGCGATACTAAACTCACCAAACAACCACGCATTTGGGTAACTACGTTGTTGCTGGCTGAATATTTCATCAATGCGGCTAATGTCTTTTTTAGCCGCCGCAGATAACTCAATTAGGCGAGTTGCACGAATATTCATTGGCATTTCATTACGCAGCGCCATAAAGCCGGTATGCATTTCAGCGCTTAAACTGCGGGCTGTCGCTCGCTGCGCAGTATCAATAGGCCAAGCTGTATTAGATAAATAAGCATCATTGATGTATTCACAAATTGCCAATGAATCCCATACCTGCAAGTCGCCATCGACTAAGGCGGGTACTTTCTGTACTGCAAAACTGTTTTTAAGCGTTTCATAAAACTCAGGGGTGTCTAATACGAGTTGTTTCTCAGTAAAAATAACATTGAATTTACTCATTAAATACCATGCTCTAAGCGACCATGTCGAATAGTTTTTATTACCGATAAATAATTGCATTTGCGTTCCTTAGTAGTGTTTAATATCCCTAATATAGAGCAGTAGTAAATTAATTACTTACCAATAGTTTTTATACAATACATAAGTAAAATTGATAGATGAGTTAAATATGGATTTAGACGCCCTACGTACTTTTTGCGCTTTTGTTGAAACGGGCAGCTTTACTCGCGCTGCTCAACAAGTATGCCGCACCCAATCGGCAGTGAGCATGCAAATGAAAAAGCTCGAACAAGAGCTGGGTAATCCATTATTTATCAAACAAGGCAGGCAGCTTGTACTATCGTCAAGTGGCGTTCACTTAGCCAGCTACGCAAAACAATTATTAGCACTGCATGATGAAGCCTATAAACAACTTAAAACCGGTGGTGGGCAAACTCGCGTGCGCTTAGCATGTCCTGACGATTATGCAGGCACAGTATTACCTAAAGTTGTGGCTTTATTACATAAACATATACCGCAACTTGATTTACAAATCAGTTGCGCGCCGACCAACCAGCTTAAAACACAGCTAGATCAAGGCTTGCTAGACATGGTGATTGCGACGCGCTCGCCCAGCTCTGAAGAAGGTTATTTTTTAGAATCAAGCAAAGGTGTGTGGGTTAAAAGTGCCGAATTTAACTATCAATCCGCTATGACCCTGCCAGTTGCAATATTTCAACGAGATTGTAAATTTCATCAAGCGGCTATTGAAGGGTTACTAAAGGCTGAACGCCCATTTAACATTGTTGCTTGCTGCGGCTCGCTCAGTGCGCTCACAGCATTAGTAAAAGCCAATCTAGCCGTTGGTGTGATGGCTGAGGTAAGTAACACTCAGGAGCTGGTGACGGTTACTGACTCAACTCTGCCGCCCTTGCCCGTTATTGATATCGTACTATTACACGCAAACCACGCTCATAACCCGATAAAACGAGAGTTAGTAAAGCTAATAGCAGCAGATTATGCACTTACCTTGTGAATCTTGGGTTTTAAAGACTATCGCAGCCTTACTAAGGTGCGTTTTCGCTTTGGCTCAGTAAGATATAAAAGTTGCGTATTATCGTGTGAAGCATTAATTAACATATTACCTTTCTCGTTCGCGATATGGCGTATTTCTGAGTGAGCGCTTTGTAAATCAAGCATATTAAGCTCATAACCATCTTCTTGCTCTAAGGTAATACTCAACGTTTGCTCATCGACCGCCAGACCAATAATATCACTATCATCTGCGTGCCATACTTGAGCAAAATTGCCATCTTGATCGAGTCGAAATACCTGTTTGTTATTTGAAAAATAAATCTGATCGTGTTTGTCTAAAGCCATTGCATAACAAGCCAGCCGCTCTCCTTGGCCAGTGAATGGCGATAAACTTAATGTTTGCATGTCTAATTTTGCTGGGTGAAATGTAACGCCATCGTCAGCGCGATATGAAACCAAGATCGCATCTTCATTATAAAACTTCTCTCTGAGATAAAACGAATGATGATGGTGGGCTATTTCTTGATAATCGCCACTTTTTAAATCAATTCGAAACAGTTTATCTTTGCTTGCGGTGATCACTTCTTCGCCATTTTTTGACCAAACAACCCCAAACAGTTCTTCATTATTAGGGTTTGCAAAAATCAGCGTTTGTTTACCTTGCTCATATAAAAATAGCTGTTTTAAACCAAAACGATGGGATTCAAAGACAAACTTAGTTGAATCAGGTGAGAATACCGGCAAAAAATCAACCGACGAGGTATCGACGAGCTTTTCATACTGCTGAGGTGTTGCACTAGTTGCACGCAAAATATCAACATCAATATTTACAAGCTCCATCAATATCTCCTCACCAGATGGCGTGAATGCAGCATCTCGAATAACTTGATAATTATTAAATTCGATATCAGTTGAGTTGCCCTGACGATCAATAAGTAATAGATTATTTGTGTTGCTTATCAGCAAGTATTCACCACTTGGGTGCCAACTAAGCCCCTGAATACCATCTTCAATAACGGCAATTGTTTTACTACTATTATCCGTTAAATTCAGTATTTCAATACGGTAGTTATTTTGTCCTGCTTCATAACCAAGCGCTAGTTGCGTTTGATCTGGCGACAACGCATGTAACTTTAACCAGTCTTGACCCATTGAGGCTTTGATTACCTGTTTTTGTTTAGTTTCTATATTGACGGTCGAAAGCTGCGTATCATTTTTATGTTTTCGTCGCTCAATAAAATAAACCTGATTGTTATTAGTCCATTGTAATTGCTGGCTGGTAACTAAATATTCTTTAAATTCCAGTACGTTGGCGTAATTTAAACTCGTTAGAGTTACCATGTCTAAATTAAAATACGCTAATTGGCTAACATCATTTTGTTTTTCTATAAAAGCCAATGCGCGATTATCCGGACTCCAGCCTAGACTATAGTAGGTCGATGGGTGCTGGGATAATTGTACCTCTTTACCTGTCATTAATTCTTTTAGCCAGATATGCTGATTATCATTGTCACCGCGAACAAATGCTAAATAATTGCCGTTATTAGATTGCGATTGAGAGGATTCATTGGCTTCATTTGATGTTACAGGCACCAACGCAGAGAAATCAGTTTTAACAACCTGCGTTGCAAATGCGAACCAACCACCAACCAAACATACAATTGTCACGGCGATAAAAGCCAACAACGGCCACTTTACACAGTGAGAACGTGTTTGTTCGTTAAGCTCAAGGCAATAACCCCGTTTCGGGTGGGTAATGATGAATTGTGGATTTTTAGAATCTTCATTTAATGCTTTCCTCAGCAGTGCAATATTGCGTTGCACATTACTTGGGCTAAACACTGAATTAGGCCACACAGCTGCAAAAATTTCTTCCTGGCTAACCACATTGCCCCTATGAGAGTACAAAAATTGGAGCACATCCATAACCTTAGGTTCGACAATTTGTACGCCTTCAGCTGAGGAAATTTTACCACGGCTAACATCGACGTCAAAATTCCCGATTCGAAACCTACCCACTTACAACTCCAATAAATTCATACAAATCATAGATTAAGATTTTCTTAAGATAAACTCAAGGGTTATTACATTGCCGCATTAATTAGTTCAGTTAATGGTTAGGCACCATTTACTAAGTAATAAAAAAGATGCAACGGATATTATCGACATTCATTATTTTTGTGAGCGCGTTTCTACTCTTTCAAATTCAACCTATCTTATCTAAAGAGCTACTACCCGAGTTTGGCGGTGGCGCTTCGGTTTGGTCAACCAGCCTATTTTTTTATCAAAGCATGCTGTTACTCGGCTATTTATATGCTCATTTGTTAAGCCGTTATCAGCTCAAACGACAATTATTTATACACACATTGTTAGTGGCTTTATCGAGCATCATTACTTTTAACACAATTGAAGTCAGTCTATTTTTATCACTAACACCAGCGTGGTCAGTGATTGCTAAATTGTTTTTACAGGTTGGCTTAGTCTTTATGTTACTAAGTGCCACCAGCGTACTATTGCAGCGCTGGTATATTGAATCGACCGCTATGACTGTACCTTATCAATGGTATTCGCTTTCGAATCTGGGTTCACTACTTGCTTTGCTGAGTTACCCATTTATTTTTGAAGTTTTATTTTCAATCGATGAGCAAAAGAGCTATTGGACAGTGGGGTTATTTGCATACTGCATACTGTTATTGTGCCTAATTTATGTATTATTTAGTAATGGCAGTATCGCTGATAAAGCTATTACTAAGTCAAAAACGACTTTGCTCGTCAAACCTAATTGGCTGTGGATTGCGTTCTCAGCAACCAGTTCAATGATGTTGATCGCGACAACTCAGATGATCAGCATCAACATCCCGCCTATGCCTCTGATATGGGCTTTACCATTGGTAATATATTTGCTGACCTTCAGTTATGCGTTTGCATCCGCAAAAAGCTATAATCGCGCCCATTGGACGTACTTATTAATATTTAGCGCATTCGCAGGGCTGATGATGTTTTTCCTTGGCAGCCAATTTAATGCTTTAGCTCAACTGGTGATCTACAGCTTTATTTTATTCATTGTTTGTATGATCTGTCATGGTGAACTTCGAAAACTCGCGCCAGATGGCTCACTGCTTACTGTATTTTATTTATATATCGCTTTAGGAGGAGTGATCGGCAGTTTACTCAGTGCCTTAGTCGCACCGCTACTGTTTGAACAAATAACAGAATTCATTGTGGCGTTAGCTGTAGCGCTTTCATTATTTATATACACGCTACTCACCCAGACGACGAAAACGTCCTCTTGCTATAAAATAGCTTTACTGGCTACGCTGGTTATTTGGGGCACAGGATATAGCTATCTTTTTGTTAATTTTAATCAATACAACTTAGCGTCTGAGAGAAATTTTTACGGTTATGTCACTGTCAAAGACATTACAACGTCTGATCTTGCTGAACGACGCCTAATCGATGGCACAACGATTCATGGCTCACAGCCACTTAATAAACAAACTGAACTCACAAACAGCTATTACCATCACCATACTGGTATCGCTAAATCATTGTCAGCATTAAAAAAGCAACAAGATTTAAATATAGGTATTATTGGTTTAGGTGCTGGAGTTTTAGCAAAGTTTGGCGATAAGTTCGATAAAATCCGCTTTTATGAACTTAACCCTGCGGTTTATAACATGGCCATGAATTATTTTTCATATTTAACAGATAGCCCTGCACGCATTGATGTGGCTATTGGCGATGGCAGAATCACCTTAACTGAAGAGCAAAAAAATAATGCACCGTTAATGAATGCGTTAATTATTGATGCTTTTTCAAGTGATGTTATTCCTACCCATTTACTGACTGAGGAAGCTTTTCAGTTATATTGGCAGCGACTAACAAAAGGCGGCTTATTAATTATCCATATATCCAATAATCATATTGATTTGATGCCAGTGCTCCAAGCTCACAGTAAGCGCTTCGATAAATCTCTGATCAAATTTAACTATAGCGGTACGCAGTTAGGCTCACAATGGGTCGTAATGACGAATAACCAAGCATTTTTAAATTCGATAGCCATGACAGACTTATCACCGATAACACCTTATTCAACAGTACATTTGGCGCAATGGACAGATCAAAAACACAGCCTGATCCCGCTCCTGAAACTTTGATGTCTATCTTAAAATAACCACAACAAAAAAGCGCGATTAACATCGCGCTTTTAAATAATTCTAAATGCTTTTAACTAAACCCTAAACAGAGCCATTTATTGGCCCATGCTCATGATGAACATGCGGGTTTTGACCACGTTGACGTAGTAAATGATCCATTAAAGTAATGGCCATCATCGCCTCGGCAATCGGGATTGCACGAATGCCAACACATGGGTCGTGACGGCCTTTGGTGATCATCTCAACCGATTCATTACTCGTGTTAATACTATTACCGGGGATCGTAATACTTGATGTCGGTTTGAGTGCAATTGACGCGATTATATCTTGCCCTGTAGAGATACCTGCAAGCACCCCACCGGCATGATTTGAGGTAAAGCCATCAGGGGTTAACTCATCACGATGCTCAGAGCCTTTTTGCTCAACCACATCAAAGCCGTCGCCAATTTCAACGCCTTTTACTGCGTTAATACTCATCAGTGAGTGGGCAAGTTCTGCATCAAGGCGGTCAAATACCGGCTCACCTAAACCAACAGGTACATTCTTAGCCACTACTTTTACCTTCGCGCCGACTGAGTCACCTTGTTTTTTAAGGTCGCGCATATAGTCGTCAAGCGCGTCTAACTTGCTTGCATCTGGGAAAAAGAAAAGATTATTTTCAACTTCATCCCAATCGTAATTTTCAGCTTTAATTGGCCCAAGTTGACTCAAACACGCACGTACTTCAATACCATGAAATTGCTTTAGATACTTTTTAGCAATAGCGCCTGCGGCAACACGAATAGCGGTTTCGCGAGCAGATGAACGGCCACCACCGCGATAATCGCGTAGGCCGTATTTATGCCAGTACGTGTAGTCACCATGACCTGGGCGAAATACGTCTTTAATTTTGCCATAATCTTGTGAGCGTTGGTCGGTATTTTCAATTAATAAACCAATACTGGTTCCGGTGGTTTTACCTTCAAAAACACCCGCTAAAATTTTAATTTGATCGCTCTCACGGCGCTGCGTAGTGTAACGGCTTTGCCCTGGCTTACGACGATCTAAATCGATTTGTAAATCTGCCTCAGTGATTTCAAGGCCTGCTGGCGTGCCATCCACAACACCGCCTAAGGCGACGCCGTGGCTTTCGCCAAAGGTGGACACTTTAAATAACTGCCCTATGCTATTACCTGCCATTAACTTTCCTCATTCCTAATGACTACTAAGTACCGAGCCTGAGGCTCGGCTTTGATTTTGTGGTGATCAGTCTGCGAAATATGCAACGAGTTGTTTTTTGCTGATCACAAATACGCCAAATCCACCTTGCTCAAACTCAACCCATTCAAAAGGCGCATTTGGATAAAGGGCATCCATGTGTACCATAGAATTACCAACTTCGACAAATAACAAACCGTTATCAGTTAGATGATCGGCCGCTTCACTCAAAATAGTACGGGTTACATCAAGACCATCATGGCCTGATGCTAAACCAAGCTCTGGCTCATGGTGGAACTCACGCGGTAAATCAGCCATATCTTCGGCGTCTACATACGGAGGGTTTGCCACGATCAGGTCATATTTCTGCCCTGGTACACCGCTGAATACGTCGGATTGAATAGGTAATACACGGTCACTTAACTGATAATCAGTGATATTGATATCAGCAACTTCGAGTGCTTCATAAGAAATATCAACGGCATCAACCTGCGCTTCTGCAAAAGTTTGTGCTAATGCAATCGCGATACAACCAGAACCGGTACATAAATCTAAAATACGATTTACCGATTCAGGCTCAGCTAGCCAAGGTGAAAAGCGATTATGTATTAACTCTGCAAAAGGTGAACGTGGGATCAATACGCGCTCATCGACATAAAATGGCATATTAGCAAACCATGCAATATTAGTCAGATAAGGTACTGGCGTGAAATCATTTATACGTTCTGCAATTAATCCCGCAAGGCGGTTTTTTTCGGTGCTAGTTAACCGGGCATGCATTAATTCTTTTGGTGCATCAATGGGTAAGCTTAACGCGGGCAGTAACAAGTTGACTGCTTCATCCCATGCGTTATCAGTTCCATGACCAAAGAAAATACCACTGCTGGCAAATTGACTCGTGGTCCACCGTAGCCAATCGTGTAACGTTGACAGTTCTGCTACAGCTTCATCTAAGGTTGCTTCTTCTATTAATAATTCGTTCATATTCGTTATCTACCTGCTGCTTTAGAAAATATCAATTCAATCGAGGCGCAATTAAGGCCCCATGATTGCCCTATTGTAACGCTTTTTTACACAGTTTTTACTCTGTTTTCACTCGATTTCTAGCGTTTTTTTGTTTAGACTGCCGCTATGAAAAAAGATCCTCTCTCAAACGCAGATATTAGCCCTGACGACATCGATATGTTTCGTCAAAGTATTAATGGTGCCCGTGTATTTAAACAAGACACGCATCGCTTTGCTAACAAACCTAAAATCTCACAAGCTAAGCTGTTTGCCCAGCAAAAAAAGCAACATCAGGCAGAATTTTTCTTTTCTGATGAATATGTGCCAGATATTGATACCAACGGAACGGTTAATTATGTGCAAGACGGTCAAGATCGTTTTTTAGCAAAGCAGTTACGCCGAGGTGACTTTGTACCTGATTTAACCCTTGATTTACATGGTTTAAATAAGGAGTTGGCAAAAGATGAACTCGCAGGACTGATCCATGAGTGCAAAAAGAAGCATTACTACTGTGCGTGTGTAGTACATGGTATTGGTGGACATATACTCAGACACAAAGTGCCGCAATATTTAGTACAGCATCCAGATGTCATAGCAATACACCAAGCGCCACTTGAATACGGTGGTAAAGGTGCGGTACTTATTTTAATAAACTTACCACAAAGTGATGAATTTAGACGCTAAGCGTTAACGTTATCCCTATTTCAAGGCAACAGTGCAGTGCATATTTTCTCTATCATCTTTCCGCTGATTTTCATTGTTGCGCTTGGTTTTAGTTGTTGTAAATTAAAGTTTTTTGAACAGCAACACATTGCAGGGCTAAGTAAGTTTACTTTTTACATTAGCCTGCCGGCATTTTTATTTTTAAATATGTCGCAAATCGATTTACAGCAAAGTATTAGTTTATCGGCCTTTCTGAGTTTTTATATTCCTGTACTGAGCGTATTTGCCTTAGGTATTTTGGTTGACCGCTTTTATTTAGCTAAGCAAAAAAATTATCAACAACACAGTGTATTTGGCTTAGCGTCGAGTTACTCAAACATGGTGTTGGTGGGCATTCCTATCATCATCGCATCCCTTGGCAAAGAAATGATCGCCATCGCTTTTATGATCATTACCTTTCATAGCACATTGCTGTTTGCACTTACCTATTTAATCGGCGCAAAGGGCAGCGAACACGCATTTTCATGGTCAAGTTTTGCTAAGAGCATGGTACTGAATCCGATTGTATTGAGCATCGGCTGCGGGCTA
Source organism: Pseudoalteromonas sp. SR41-4 (assembly GCF_014163985.1). NCBI lineage: Bacteria > Pseudomonadati > Pseudomonadota > Gammaproteobacteria > Alteromonadales > Pseudoalteromonadaceae > Pseudoalteromonas > Pseudoalteromonas sp. SR41-4. The sequence continues at coordinate 105,956 of NZ_JACJEI010000014.1, forward strand.
ATATTAAATGTCAGCGGCATTGTTTTGTTTGATAATCTAGCAAAGAGTTTAGAGCTTTTAGCGACCCCCGCCATTGCCTGCGCGTTATTTGTATTAGGCGCCAACTTAGCGTTTTACAAAATTGCAGCTAACTGGCAACCCGCATTAATCGCCTCGTTAATGAAGATTTTTTTACTTCCTGCTGGGGTATTTTTAATCGGTGCATACGCATTTGAATTAGATAGAGAGATTTTGAACGTGTTAGTGCTATTAAGCGCTTCTCCTGTTGGTGTAAATGCTTACCTTATTGCCAGTCAAATAGGTCAACATCAGGTGACATTAGCCGGTGCAGTTGTACTGTCAACGGTTTTAAGTGTGATTAGCTTTAGTTTTTGGTTATCGGTATTGCTTTAACCTTTACAAACCGCCAGCTACATCAACAAAGCTACCTGTGGTAAACGATGCCTGCTCAGAGGCTAAAAAGTAAATTGCAGCGGCAACTTCCTCAGGTTGTCCACCTCGACCCAATGGCAGCTTGTCTTTAAGACGCTCCACCCGATTTACTTCACCACCATCGCGGTGCATATCGGTGTAAATTAATCCTGGGCGCACTGAGTTAACACGAATACCTAACTTGGCTACTTCTTTGGCTAAACCAATGGTTAACGTGTCCATTGCTCCTTTAGATGCGGCATAATCAATATATTCATTTGGTGAACCGGTTTTAGCCGCTGCCGATGATACATTAACTATACTGCCGCCACTGGGCATTCGCTTAATCGCTTCACGGGCACATAAAAAAGCGCTTGTTACATTGGTGGTTAGCACTTCATTTATACGCGAGGCTCCCATCTCAAGTAATGGCATTTGCGGTTTCAAAATACCTGCATTATTTATAAGCACATCTAATTTGCCAAATAACTCATCTACTTTTGTAAACAGGGTCAGCACTTGCGTTTCATCAGACACATCGGCTTGCACTATTTCGGCTTTTACACCAAAGCCGCGTGCTTGCTCTGCTATTTTTTCTGCGCTGTGTTGATTCGTTTTATAATTAATACAAACATCATAACCGTGACTAGCAAAATAAATTGCGGTTGCAGCACCAATTCCTCGGCTTGCTCCGGTTATAAGTACTACTGGGTTAGAGTTCATTGTCTGTCCTTGTTTTTGCTTATTTAAAAAACTGGCCACTAAGTGATGAATTTAGACGCTAAGGGTTAACGTCATCTTTATTTCAAAACAATCGTTTAAATTTTTCATCGGCGCACCAGCATTTTATAAAATTGTAGCAAACTCGCAACCGGCCTTAATAGCCTCGCTGTTAAAGATATTTTATGTTGCGATCCCCGCTTCAGGGAATATATTGAGCAAATTCTTTATAGCCATCACACCAATACTATTTAATTAGTGTTCAAATATACCTTCTTATAAACAAAGACTTAGCTTCACCCAAGAACGAGATAGAATCGTTTCAAGTTATTTATGAAAGAAACTCTTCTAGCTTAAATAGATCATGTATTAAATCAAAATGGTATTAAGTTGAGGTAAACATCGCGCGTACATTACTGACAACAAGCGTGAGGTATTCAAAGGAGTAATTTAGACACTGCCAGTGTAATTCAACTCAACAAAAAGGTTCAAATGGACTGTGGAAATACTCACCTGACAGCAAAGTAAAATGTATCTTTATTTACTTCTTTAAAATCGTCAAACCGACTAGCTTTGTATTCATCACCTAATCTACTTTTATCTCCAAAAATTAAACCTTGATAACCGTTCATCACAGAACTTCCCCATTGCAAAGTGAAAATTTCATTAGTTCTATTATGATAAATATCCGTAATGCCGATTGCTTTCATTGCCGATAATAATTCGAGTACATCTTCTCTTTTCACTATAGTAGAAGGGATGAAATTGTTCGTAATGGTGTCCCAATTTTCGTATGCATTTTTTTCAGATTGTATATAGTAACTTTCATAAAACCCGCCTTCAGGAGCTATACCATACGTTTTCTTCTTATCATTTATTATAATATTATTAACGATGAAAATTTCTTCTTTAAGATAACTTAAGGTTACCAAGTTTAAATTTTCTAACTGTTGAGCTAAAGCTTTGGACTTATTCAGCGTAGAAGCTGATGTAATAAACTCTTCATTATAATTATCACTACAAGCGACTAAAGAAAACGTTAAAACAATAAGTAATAAGCACTTTCGATTTAAAAGAAACAACCCCATGAATTAATCCCCAAAGCAAGCGTAAATTTTAAGTTAAATTACTCATCCCCATTATGCAATCGAAAAGTATCAGCAATGTCTTTACAATACATGCACTGACGGACCTTGCCAATTGGTGAAGATAGCTATATCACCATTTTTTAGTATTGCTTCATTATGATGCTCAAAGCAAAATAAAAAAGAGGTAGTAGCTTTACCTCTTTTAATACAAAGGCTGCAAATTCATCGCATTAATTTGGATATATTAAGTCCTTAAATGCTTGGGGGTTACTTGATTGCAGCAACAACTGAAATCTCAACTAACAAAGCATCGCGGGCCATTTTAGCTTCTACGCAGGCACGTGCAGGCGCATGACCTGCTGGTACCCACGCATCCCAAACCGCATTCATATCGGCAAAGTAATCCATGCTTTTTACATAAATAGTGGCGCTGAGCATATGCTCTTTTGAACTTCCCGCCTCATTTAAAAGTAACTCAACTTTATCAAGCATGGTTTGCGTTTGTTCGGTGATGCCCTGCTCTGCGTCAGCACATACTTGGCCACATAAGTACACCGTACCATTGTGCTTAACGATACGACTCATGCGAGTTGCGGTTTGAATACGTTCAATTGTCATAAAATTGTCTTTGCTAAATTAGTGTGTCGCTAATTTAGCAAATTTGGTTCTGAACACAAGGTTACATACCCAAGTCACCTCAAGATTCGAGTTTCAGTTGGGCATTTCACTGGCACTTACTCTCATCGTTGTTACTTCTTGAAAGGGACTGCCATTGTTGCAAAGTAACGCCTTGATATTAACCCCCTGTGAAACGCTGAATTCTGTATCTTGAGGTGGTTTGGGTATGAGGTTAAATTTCGACATTGCTGGGAGCGTGAATACTTAAATATTGGCTTTTATGGCGACTTTCATCGTAACTCAATACGGCAACCGCTCCAGTGTTAAATATCGGCATATTCCCAGCACTCAATTGGTCAACTAAATAACTAACTATTGGCATGTGAGCTACGACCAACCAGGTATCGCATTGTGGATGCATCGCGATGAGAGTTTCTAGATAATCGGCGGCAATTTGTGGATTGCCTTCAGGGATTATATCGCTGCAAGTTTCTTCGAATAAAAAAGCATTATGCTTTTTTACTCCTTCAGCTGTTTGCTGAGCACGAATGTAAGGGCTTACTAACAATGCCGTTGGGGTATGCGTTGCTTGCAACCATAAACCCATTTTTTCGGCCTGTTGTTGGCCAACCGAGGTCAAATTTCTACTTGCATCGTCAGCTTGCATCGGTGTTGCTTCGCCGTGGCGCATTATTAAGATTGTTTTCATAAAAAATCAACCGATTAAAGAATATAAAACAGTAGCCAGTTTGCCTGTTTGTCCGCTATATTAAAACAACGTCACACATTTCGCTTATGATATTCAGGTAAAAATCGCCAAGCAATTTAATCGCAGCCCTGAAGTTATCATTGTTGTTAACGAGTAAACTTAACGTTTCAGGAGCATCATTTGAATATCAGCCGCAATGATAACAGAACATACCGTGCCCTCACACTGGACAATGGTCTAAAAGTCCTGTTAGTGCAAGATAAAGATTCAACTAAAGCCGCTGCATCGATGGCCGTGAATGCTGGTCACTTTGACGATCCTGTTGATAGACAAGGGCTCGCGCACTTTTTAGAGCATATGCTTTTTTTAGGCACAGACCAATTTCCGGAATCCGGCGGGTTTGGTAATTTTGTTTCCCAATCCGGTGGCAACACCAACGCATGGACCGGCACCGAGCACACTTGTTATTTCTTCGATATTAACAATCAAGAGTTTGCACAAGCACTGAGCCAATTTAGCCGGTTTTTTATTGCACCTTCTCTCAACCCTGGCGAAACTGAAAAAGAACGTAATGCCATTGATGCAGAATTTAAATTAAAAATAAAAGACGATGGCCGACGCATCTATCAAGCACACAAAGAAACCGTTAATCCTGCTCATCCATTTGCTAAATTTTCAGTGGGTAATCAGCAAACCTTAGCGGATCGTAATGGCTGTGTAAGCAAAGAATTGCGAGATTTTTTTAACACCCATTATCAAGCCCAGTGGATGAGCTTAGTGGTCTGCTCTGATGCAGAAATTGACACTATGGTGCAATGGGTAACTACATTATTTAATGATATTAAAGGTCAGCAGCAACAAAAACCAGTCATTGAGGCATCACTTTATCGCGCGCAAGATCTTTGCAAAGTACTGCATATAGAACCGCATAAGCATATGCAAAAACTCATAGTAAGTTTTGCGATGCCTAATATTGATGATTTTTATCGCCATAAAACCGTTAGTTTTATTGCGCATTTATTAGGGTATGAAGGGCAAGGGTCGCTTTACTCTATTTTAAAAGCGCAAGGTTGGATCAATGCCCTCTCTGCTGGAGGTGGCATTAACGGTAGCAACTTTAAAGATTTTAATATCAGCATGGCACTGACCGATGAAGGAATTGAATACTATGAAGACATCGTTGAAATGGTGTTTGAATATATTTGTTTAATTAATCAAAACATCGATAAATTACCGCGCTTATATCAAGATAAAAAAAATCTATTACAAATCGCCTTTGATAACCAAGAAAAAGCCCGCTTAATCGATTGGGTCAGTAATTTAAGCATCAACATGCAACACTACGATGAAGCCAATTATGTGCAAGGTGACTATCTCATGGATGGTTTTAATCAAACGGCTCATGAAACTGCAATGCAATGGTTAACGCCGCATAATATGCGCTTGGTGTTGATCCATCCTGATGTTGAACCTGAGCATACCACTCAGTGGTATCACACACCCTATCGGATCGAAAGTATTTCGAGCTGCTGGCTTGAAGCATTATGTGAGATTAATACCCCATTACCTGAAATGCTGCTGCCTACTGCCAACCCTTATTTGACTAAGGAAGTGTCGCTGTACGATGTTGAGCAACCGCAGTCAAAGCCACAACTATTAGTAAAAGAACCTGGCTTTGATTTTTGGTTTAAACAAGACAACACTTTTCGAGTTGCCAAGGGGCACTTTTATTTGGCGATGGATTCTGACTTTGCTGTTAAAGATATCAAACACATGGCACTTACTCGTCTATTTGCAGACTTATTTATGGATAGTGTTGCAGAACAATTTTACCCGGCAGAGTTAGCTGGTTTAAGTTATCACTTAACCTCACATCAAGGTGGTTTAACCCTGCACACTGCGGGACTCTCATCGAGCCAATTAGAATTAGTTGATGAATTACTCCAAGCGTTATTTAACGTCGATATTTGCGCTAAACGTTTTGCCGAGTATAAAAAACAGTTAGTCCGTCATTGGCGTAACAGCAATCAAAATAAACCCGTTGGTGAATTATTTAGCGTGCTGGGTGCAAAAATAATGCCGTGGAATCCAGAACCAGAGCAGCTTGCTGTGGCACTTAAAGATACCAGCTTTCATCAGTTTAATTGTTTTCGCCGCGAGTTTTTTAATGCCTTGCATGTAGAGTCATTTTTGCACGGTAATTGGCGAGAAAGTGATGCAATTGAGTTTCAAAAAAAGATTGCTCACCACTTAGCTAAATCAGCAACGATTGAAGATCTAACCCGTCCGTTATTTGAAATAGACAAAATAACCCGCTCGCAACTGACCCTAAATTGTAGCGATCATGCGATGGTTATTTATTACCAAGCACAAACCGATGACGTTGTTGAAAAAGTAAAAATGATGGCGCTAAACCATCTCATTAATCAAGATTACTTTAATGAACTTCGTACCAAACAACAGTTAGGCTACCTAGTGGGCGCAGGTTATGCGCCCTTTAATACTCGTGCGGGCATCGCCTTCTACGTGCAGTCACCTAACTACAGTGCAACCGCGATTTTTGAGCGTCATAATGCGTTTCTTGAGCAATTCCTTGCTTCATTAGAGCAATTAAATGAAGAGCAATGGCAGCAACAAAAACATGGCTTAACCACCCACATCGCCGAAAAAGATAAAAACCTCCGGCTGCGTTCACAACGCTTGTGGCTTGCCATTGGTAATCAAGATCATCACTTTCATATGCAACAAAAATTGTTAGAAGCATTGGAAAACCTTAGTCTTGCACAGATAGTTACTTATATTCGCGAGACATTTGCAGAACATAGACCAAGATATGAGCTACTAAGCGTACCTAAAATAAACAAAACGACAAAAAAGCTGATTTCTTCTCATTCTCTTTGACACAACACCGTGCTTCAATTAGATTATCAAGTGCAAAATACAGAAGTGCCCTATGATAATAATAAAAATAATATTCAACACATTCATATTCGCCTCATTATTACTCTGCTTTAGCCCATTGGGCTATAGCGAGCAATTAGTCGATCAGCAAACTTTAATGCTTTATTTACCGAGTGCATTTGTTACGTTAGTGCTGCCTTACTTATTATTCACAATCTACAAATTACGCCGCTCACGACGCCAATTATGTATTTCTGAACGGCGTTTAAAAAGCACGGTTGAAGGCAGTGGTGACACACTTTGGGATTGGAATATCAAAACTGGTGAAGTACTGCGCATTAACGATAAATACATGATGGATAGAAATACCATCATTGATGTTCCACCTAATAAAGCCCTTATTCACCCTAATGATATAGCGCAAGTTGAATTACTGTTAAAGCAACACTTTGCGGAGCAAACCGCTTTCTTTGAAGCCAGCTATCGCATTAAAGATAGCTTTGATCGCTGGCATTGGGTACTCGACAGAGGCAAAATCATTGAAAAAGACACCAATTTAAACCCGCTAAGAATGACTGGCACGGTACGCGATATCACGCAATTAAAATCAACCGAGGCACGCCTTAACTTATTCGCTAAATGTGTTGAATCACTCACTGATGCATTAGCCATTTACGATAAAAACTTTAACCTGGTTGATCTTAATCCCAGCTTTTTATCGCAATTTGGTGGGAACCGAGATAACTATTTAAACAAGCCATTTACCTTGCCAGGTTACGAGCAAAGTTATATTGATGATATTAAAAATACTGTTCGTCTTACCGACCATTGGCAACAAGAAGTAAAACTGCGCAACAGTGAGCGAAAACTACTACCGATTGAAATCTCAATCGATGAAATTAAGAATGAACATAATCAAATTTGTAACTATGTCATTGTATATTCAGATTTAACCGAGCGTAAAAAAGCCGAATCACAACTACATAACTTATCAAATCGCGATCGTACAACTGGCTTACCTAACCGAAATTTATTTTTTACCGATCTTAAAAAACTGGCAAAACAAGACAGCCACCATGCATTACTAGTATTCGATTTAGATAACTTTAAAAAAATTAATGACTCATTAGGGCATCAACTAGGCGACAGTTTACTGGCAAAACTAGCAATGCGGTTGAGTAAACTCACCCGTGAAAAAGATGTGTTTTACCGCTTAGGTGGCGATGAATTTGCCTTAGTTATGTCTGGCACTAACGATATTCATACCATTACCAGAATGGCAAAACAGTTTTTAGCCGCCATTGCCACGCCATTTAAAATGGCAGGTCACGAATTAGTGATTACTTCAAGTGTCGGCATTGTGTTATTCCCAGAAGATGGCAATACCCCAGAACTACTGCTTAAAAATGCCGATACTGCGATGTACCATGCGAAAAAGAAAGGTAATAGCTACTTATTCTTTAACGACACCATGAACCGCCAAGCAGTAAAACGCCTGCAAATTGAAAACTTAATGCGATTTGGTTTAAAAGAAGATCATTTTGAAGTTTACTACCAACCAAAAATGAATATCCGCACCGGTAAATTCACTGGAATGGAAGCCTTAGTGCGTTTTATTACTCCGAAAAAAGGCATTATTAGTCCTGGCGTGTTCATTCCCATCGCAGAAGAAACCGGGCAAATCATCGAAATTGGTGAAGTGGTACTTCATAAAGCATGCCGTGATGTTAAAGCCTGGCTGGATGCTGGCTTATTTAATGGCCGGGTTGCGGTAAACTTGTCTGCTAAACAATTTAGCTTACCGGATCTAACTACTCGTATTGATGTGATTTTACAAAATCACGCCTTGCCATCGTACTTTTTAGAACTTGAAATTACGGAAGGTACGGTAATGGACGACCCACAAGATGCTATTTCGATCATGCGCTCTCTCAGTGCCCGTGGTATTCATTTAGCCATGGATGACTTTGGCACTGGCTACTCATCACTTGCATATTTAAAGCAGTTTCCACTTAATACCCTAAAAGTTGATAAAGCGTTTATTGATGATATGCAAACAGAGCGAGGCCGTAATATGGTTGACTCAATAGTTACCATTGCACATAACTTAGACTTACATGTGGTGGCTGAAGGGGTTGAGCAAGCAGAGCAAATTGCAATCTTAAAAGAGCTTAATTGCGAAACGATGCAAGGCTACTATTATTCAAAACCTTTATCGCGAGCTGAATTTACAGAATTTTTGAAGAAACAACAAAACCAAGCGGCACTTAGTTTAGTACAACAGGCATAAATGACAGCCTATGGTCGCCATGTGCACGCTTGTATACCAACACAGCGCACTAGTGCACGACGATAATGTAAGTTAAACAAGCACCATGCAACGGGGCCTAACAACCCTGCTAGCACCAACCAGCGTTTAACTGGCATACCTTTTTTAATTGCCTGTGAATACATAACGACAATAGATACTACGCTGAGCAGAAAATACAAAAGCAGCCTCGTTCTTTCAGTTTAAAAAATGAGCGCGCAGTGTAACCAAAGCATGCACTGATTTAAAGTACTGCGGGCAAATAATGAGCATAAATTATAATGATATAAAAAAACCGACAAAGATGTCGGTTTTTATCAATACAGGCAGCGTACTTATTTTTCAGCACGGCCCATAAATTTATGCTCTGCGGTATTAATACGGATGCGGTCACCTGTAGAAATATGCTCCGGCACTTGAATGATCAAACCAGTTGATAATCGTGCAGGTTTAGAGCGAGCGCTCGCTGAAGCACCTTTAATTGAAGGGTCTGTTTCTTCAACCACAAGTTCAACACTTGATGGTAAATCTAATCCCACTGGTGCGCCATCAATTACAATGACATGCACGCCTTGGGTTTCTTCGTTGACGAATAAAATTTCTTCGCTGATCGCTTCTTTATTAAGATTATATGGCGTGTAATCTTCGTTATCCATAAATACGTATTCTTCGCCATCTAAATACGAGAACATTGCTTCACGACGAGTTAAATCAGCTAGTTTTAACATGTCGCTATCTTTGAATGTTTCATCTACTTTGCTACCAGTTACTACATCGTATAAGCGCATACGGTACAAACTTCCACCAGCACGGCCTTGTGGTACAGAACGAACAATATCTTTAACCACTAAAACGCGGCCATTAAACTCAATCGCAGTACCTTTTTTAACTTCACTTGCCTTTGGCATCAGTGTATTTCCTATAATTTATAAATCCCCAGAAACATACCACGAACTGGATTTTCTTCAATAAGAAAATATCACATACCGCTATTTTTCTCGTAGGGCCTGTATTTACTCATAAATTTTACCTATTAATCGATTTTTCATGACTAAACTACGAAAAAGCTGCTATGGTTAAACTACCAAAAATGACTTCAAGGACTGGATCATGGATCAGCACACTGCACATGAGTATTTAGCAAAAAAACCTCTGGTTATGGTTACCCAACCTTTCGGCCAAGAAGTTGATGTATATAAAGTAAACCATAAAATGTTTGCCACTTTATCGGTTGGCAACGAAGGGGAAACTGACGAAGACGGCAACCCTATTTGGTGGATGAATTTAAAATGCGACCCGGATGAAGCGCAATCACTTCGTGATATTTTTCCTTCAGTGATCCCGGGCTATCATATGAATAAACGGTTATGGAATACTGTTATTTTAGATGGCTCAATCCCGCAAGGTGAAATTGAACGTATGATTGATAATTCATTTAACTTAGTGGTTGCCAATATGCCGGAAAAAGATCGCAAAGCGATTGAAATTCATATGTAAGTCACAACTTTAATGTTGTACTGCGCAAGCTACTTGTTCAGTACAACTTAGCCTTACTCCGTACACGTTAGTAAAAAATGATGATCATCAAATAATACCCCACCAATTTCGTAAGCTGACGGTTCAACGCTAACTAACTTAAAGCCACATTTAGCCAACACTTTTTCTGAGCCTACATTCCCTTTCGTAACCACAGCAGTAAATTGTTGAATGTTAAACGCTGTCGTCGCCCATGTTAAAAATGCTTGTAGTGCTTCAGTTGCATAACCTTGACCATAAAACTCAGGCATTAACAGATAACCAACTTCGGGAGTGTTTGATGAGGATGTTGTAAGCCCTGTAACGCCCACTTTTTTGCCTGTTTTTATTTCAATGATCATCAAACACAAAGACTTATTGGCTGTAGGGTGCCACGGCGCCAACCGCTGCATAAACTTACTACGTATTTGCGTATCAGAAGGCCTGTCAAAACATTTTTCAATAACGCATGGCTCATCATGCAAAGCTAAAAAAAACGCCCAATCGTCTTGTTCAAGGAGTCTCAATTGTAATCTTGCAGTGCTGATGTTCATTATTCGTCTTTACGCGGTATCAGTTAGGATGCCCCTGTTATAACAACAAAGCAAAATGATTTCAGCAACTAAATTTTTTAAATTCTAGGCATAAAAAAACGCACTTCAAACTATCAGTGCGTTTTTATAACTAGCAATTAAATACTATTTCACTTTATCATCGCTTGCATCAGCTGGGTGCGCGTCGGTTACCGATTCAGCTTCAGTAGCTGGCGCTGGCGGAACAATAACTTCTTGAGCCTCAACCGCTTCGACAGGTTCTACATCGGCAACGTCTTGCGTAGCCGCCACGGTTTGTTCTACCACAACTGCTTTACTTGGCTGTGCAGGCTCAGGCTGATAAAAGCTTGCACCAGCATCAGCCATCGCAACTAAAGCTGCACACGGCGCAAATACCGGATTAAAATTAGCAAAAGTAGCCATTTCTGAGCTTACTTTGTTTGCGCCAAGTTTATCCATATAGCTAAATGGACCACCTAAAAATGGCGGGAAGCCAATACCAAAGATTGCGCCAATATCACCATCACGAGGACTGGTAATAATGCCTTCGTCTAAACAGCGGGCAGCTTCGTTAAGCATTTGTGCCACACAACGTTTAGCAATTTCGCTTTTATTTAAACGCGGTGATGAGCTCACGCCGAGTAATTCGTAAACTGATTCGTCTACTTTTTTAGCTTTCTTATCGTAAAGATAAAAACCACGGCCAGTCTTCCGGCCTAAGCGTTTGGCATCAATTAAACGTGAAAACGCATCGGGTGCTTTAAAACGATCACCGAGTTCTTTTTCAAGAATTGGCGCAATCTTAGAGCCAATATCAATGCCGACTTCGTCTAATAGTGCTAATGGTCCAACAGGGAAACCAAACTCAACGAGTGCCGCATCAATCTTTTCAATTGGCTCACCTGCCAGTAATAAGTTAGCCGCTTCATTCACATAAGGCGCTAAAATACGGTTAACGTAAAAGCCTGCGCTATCTTTAACAACGATTGGTGTTTTACCTTGCTTACGGGCAAAATTTACAATCCGGGCGATAGTCTCTTCTGAGGTGCCTTCGTGTGGAATGATTTCAACCAATGGCATTTTCTCAACTGGTGAGAAATAATGTAAGCCAATTACATTCTCTGGACGGGCAGCTTCTGCCGCAATTTGTGAGATAGGCAATGATGACGTGTTACTAGCAAAAATTGTGTTTGCTTGGCATTCACGTTCTACATCTGCCACCATACCTTGCTTAAGGCTTAGGTCTTCAAATACCGCTTCAATCACTAAATCAATGTGTTTAAAACCACTGTAGTTAGTTGTACCAGTAATTCGGTTCATAGTTTGTTGCAGTTCAGCCTTAGATAAAATACGGCGCTTTTGCTTTTTATCTAAAATTTTATAGCTGTAATTCATGGCATTACTTATGCCCTGCTCTGCAACATCTTTGATACGAACTGGTACACCGGCTTTTACAGCACTAACATGGGCAATACCTGCGCCCATTAAACCACCGCCTAGTACGGCTGTTTTAGTGATTGCTGGAGCGTCGTCGTTGCGCCACTCTTTTTTCATTTCAGTGGTGGCAAAAAATATCCCACGTAATGACTTTGATTCGCTACTCATTACTAAAGTAGCAAAACCTTCCGCTTCTGTTTTATAAGCTTTTAGTTCATCCAGCTCAACACTTGCGCGTATTGCTTTGATAATAGCCAACGGCGCAGGATAATGACCACCGGTTTTTTTCAGTACATTTTCTTGTGCTTTTTTAAAGATGAAGTTTCGGCCAAACGGATTCGATTCTAATAATTGGCTAATACGATCAAGCTTAGGCTTGGCCGCTTTCGCTTTACCTTTTGAAGCAAATTCTTTTGCTACTTTTAGCAATACGGTCTGTGGTACACAATCATCTACCAAACCCGATTTTTTAGCTTGTTTAGCGCGAATTTGTTTACCTGTTAACGTCCACTCAAGGGCTTTTTGCAAACCAACCAGTTTAGGCAAGCGTTGCGTTCCACCACCACCGGGTAATAAACCAAGTTGTACTTCAGGTAAGCCTAGTTTAGTGATATCACTGTCTGTACATACGCGATAATCGCACGCCAAGGCAAATTCTAAACCACCACCCAATGCCGCACCATGAATGGCACTAACAGTTGGAAATGGCAGTTTTTTCATATCAAAAAATGCACGGTGGCATAATTCGCTGATCGCCAGTGCATCATCACGACTTTGCACGTTATCAAGCATTTTTACATCAGCACCAGCAATAAAGTTATCGCTTTTACCACTAATGAATACCATGCCCTTCACTGACTGCTGTTTTGCGTCATCAAGTAAGGCTGTTAAATCATCTGCAAAAGTGTCGCGCAGGGTATTCATTTTTTCGCCCGGCACATCAATGGTGACAACGGCAATACCGCTATCATCAACGTCTAAATTAAATACTGACTGTGTCATTACGCACTCTCCAATACAAAGGCTGCACCTAAGCCACCTGCGGCACACGCAGTTGTTAGTGCTAAGCCACCGCCACGGCGGTTGAGTTCATGTAAACTTTGGGTGATAAGTCGTGCGCCGGTGGCTGCAAATGGATGACCATATGCAAGCGAACCGCCTAAAACGTTAAACTTATCCATGTTAATTTCACCAATCGCTTTGCTGCGACCGAGTTTTTCTTGCGCAAACTTATCTGAGGCAAACATTTTCATGTTCGCTAACGTTTGTGCTGCAAAGGCTTCGTGCATTTCAATTAAATCAAGATCGGCAAGCGTTATGCCAGCTCTCGCTAAGGCAACAGGCGTTGAATGAGCCGGCCCCATTAGCATGTCTTCATTCACACCAATGGCAGAGAATGCAAAGCTACGTACATAACCTAAAATGTTATAGCCTAATGCTTTGGCTTTACTTTCGCTCATCATTAATACCGCTGCTGCACCATCAGTTAGCGGTGTTGAGTTTGCAGCAGTGACTGAGCCATGCTGACGGTCAAACGCTGGTTTTAATTTAGCGTACCCTTCAACCGTTGAATTATGGCGAATATTATTATCTTGTTCGATAAAACTTTTATACGGCGGTAAATGTGCAGTCATCACTTCATCAGCAAGTTTACCATCTGCCCATGCTTGGCTAGCAAGAGTATGTGAACGATGTGCTAAGGCATCTTGATCTTCACGGCTAATACTGTGAGTTTTTGCCATCTGCTCGGCAGTTTGACCCATAGATAAACCAGTTGAATATTCTGCAACCGCAGGCGGTACTGGTAATAAATCTTTTAAACGCAGCTTAGAGAATATTTTTAAGCGCTGACCTAAGGTACGTGCTTTATTGAGATCAACAAGGCTACCTGCTAATTTTTTACTTACGCCGATTGGCAATACCGATGACGAGTCTGCACCACCAGCAATACCCACTTGCACCGAACCTGCCATGATTGATTCAGCCACATTAGCAATCGCCTGAAAACTAGTAGCACAAGCACGTGATACGGAGTACGCATCAACAGATACTGGCATACCAGTACCCAATACGATTTCGCGGGCAATGTTTGGCGCTTCTGGCATTTGTACTACTTGACCAAACACTAATTGATCAATTTCAGATTTATCAAAGTTAAGGCGTTCAAGCATTTCGTTAACGACTAACTTCCCCATATCAAGGGCTGGTACATGATGAAATGCAGTTGCTTGTTTAGCAAATGGCGTACGTAAACCACTGACGATGGCAATACGATCGCCCTTTGCTGTTTTTAGTATATTTTGCTCAGACATTAATGCTCTCCCGCTGACAGGTCTGACCTGTTTGTTTTCCTCGATTCTAAACAACCCGTGTGCTAAAGCCAATAGCGAAATTGAAAATAGTATAATTAGTTACCAACCATAGGCTTTTTTTAGCATATTTACAAAAAATACTGCGCTTTCTATGCTAGGGTAAAAATCGTTAAAAAATAACGAACTATTTTGAAAACTTGAGTCTAACACTTGTGTTATAAACTATTTACCCATATTACTAGTTAAGCTTTTATAAACCTTGCAAATCAGGACAGTTTTTTTACTATGGCCACTAACGTATTTTCACAATTAAAAACTTATTTAGATAGCCAAATTATTGGCCAGCCAGAATTAACGCAAGCACTACTTATTGCTATTTTAGCCGATGGTCACTTATTAGTAGAAGGCCCTCCAGGGCTTGCTAAAACTCGCGCAGTAAATGCATTAGCCAAAGGCGTTGAAGGCTCATTCCAACGCGTACAGTTTACCCCAGATCTATTACCTGCTGACGTAACCGGTACTGATATTTATCGCCAACAGACCAGCGAATTCGTTTTTGAAAAAGGCCCACTATTTCATAACCTTATTTTAGCCGACGAAATTAACCGTGCCCCAGCTAAAGTGCAATCAGCCTTATTAGAAGCCATGGCTGAGCGCCAAGTCACGGTTGGTAAAAACACTTATCCGCTGTCGGATTTATTTATGGTGATGGCAACCCAAAATCCACTGGAGCAAGAAGGCACTTACCCGCTACCAGAGGCGCAATTAGACCGTTTCTTACTCCACCTAAGTATTGATTATCCAGGCGCCGAGCATGAGCTTGATATTTTACGCCTTACCCGTGGCGAAGCGTTGAGCGAGCATCAAGCACCAGCACAACAAATTAGTCAAAGCGATTTATTTGCCTCTCGCAAAGCAATTTTAGGGCTCTATTTAGCTGAGCCACTTGAGCAATATTTAGTGCAACTTATTATTGCAACGCGTGAAGGCGCAAAACTAGACGCCCAATTAGGCAGCTGGATTGAATATGGCGCAAGTCCGCGTGCCACCATCGCCTTAGATAAATGTGCCCGTGCTCATGCATGGTTACAAGGTCGTGACTTTGTTGCTCCAGATGATATTCAAGCTGTGTTACATAATGTTCTGCGCCATCGCATTATTTTAAGTTATGAAGCACAAGCCGATGGCGTTACTAAAGATCAAGTCATTAGCCGTATTTTAGAACTTGTTGCCGTGCCATAAACCATGCAAAGCCAATTAGATAACCAACAGTGGCTCAGCCTAAGTCATAGCCATGGGGTCGACTTAGGCTTGAAAGAGCTGATGTATTATAAAGCGAAAGCTCGCTTATTAGAGCTTGCGCCAAAAGTTAAAATTAGAAATAGCCTGACCGGCCAATATCTCGCGCCTCATAAAGGCCGTGGTATGGAGTTTGCTGAAGTACGTCATTATCAACAAGGCGATGATATTCGCTCAATTGATTGGCGCGTTACAGCACGTACTGGCGAAACACACACTAAGTTGTTTCAAGAAGAAAAAGAACGGCCAGTGTTTGTGTTTACAGACTTTTCTAATTCAATGCTGTTTGGCTCAAAGCTATTACTTAAATCTGTGCAAGCGGCGCATATCAGTGCCTTGGTTGCGTGGTCAGCGTGCCAACGCGGCGATCGCATCGGTGGCATAGTGTTTAATCAACACGGTCATTTAGAGCTCAAGCCCAGCGCCCGCGAAAAAGCCGTGTTAAAACTATGCCACAATTTGTGTAATAACCACCAGCAAGCACTCGCGCAGATTGATGAGCCCGCAGACAATAAACTCAGTGATAATCTAAAACGTTTGAATCATTTAGCCAAGCCGGGCAGCTTAGTCTATTTAGTGTCAGATTTTAGCGCCCTTGATGATGCCAGTTTTAAACAACTAGAAATACTGAGTCGACATTGTGAACTGATCGGCTGCCATATTAGCGACCCATTTGAGCATCAGCTACCGGCGTTTAAACAAACAGTAACGGTTAGCGCCAACGGCAGTGACTTTGCGTTACCGCTGATGGATAAAAGTTTTCGTGATAAATTTGCTAAAACTGCTGAGCAAGCATTTACCACACGAATGCAACGCTTAACTAAATCGGGTCTTAATTTAATATCATTCAATGCAGCCACACCTCTTGAGCTGCAATTAGTGAGAAAGTAATATGCAAACCTCTCCATTAGCTGGCCTCCATGATGTGATTGTGCCAAGCCATGTTTCTTGGTGGCCTTTAGCACCTATTTGGTGGCTCATCATTGTCGTGTTACTCGTAACTGTAAGCTTTATAAGTTACCAGTTGTACCGGGCACGGCAGTTTAAAAAAGCTAAACGCCAAGCTATTTCCCTCAGTGAACAACACGCAGAAGATGCCCAGCAACTACATATTTTAATTAAACGCCTGGTTTTACACTATTATCAGCAAAGTGCTGCATCACAAGGCACGAAACAATGGTGTATTACTCTAAATAAGCTGACCGGACAACAATTTACTGAACACGAACTGATGAGCCTTTATCAATCACAAAGCAATCAAACTGCGCTGGCACAGAAATTAAAACTCGCCATTGTGCAATTTAAATTAAAGGAGCCGCTGAATGTTTGAATTTAGCTGGCCTTGGTTATTTGTATTATTACCGCTGCCTTGGTTGTTGCGCTTATTTAAGCCAGTGCACAGTGAAGGCAATACCCGCTTACGTATTCCAAGCTTCGCCAAACACAATTTAGGCGCGCAAGTTGTCCAGCAACAGGCGCGTGGTATTAGTATATTTGAATGGTTGGTTTGGTTGCTTTTAGTCACCGCTTTAGCTAACCCAACCTGGCTTGATGAGCCAATTACCTTACCTAACGAAGGCCGCGATATCATGCTAGCTGTGGATTTGTCAGGATCAATGACCGAGCAAGATATGGCTTATCAGGGCCAATATGTTGACCGTTTAACTATGGTAAAAGCGGTATTAAGTGACTTTATTGAGCAACGTCAAGGCGATCGTTTAGGGCTGATTTTATTTGGTGATACGGCATTTTTACAAACACCACTAACGCGAGACGTTAAAACCGTAAGCCAAATGCTATCAGAAGCGCAAATAGGCTTGGTTGGCCGTGCCACCGCCATTGGCGATGCACTGGGCTTATCAGTAAAACGTTTTGCCAGTAAAGATGAAAGCAATCGCATTGTGGTGTTATTAACAGATGGTCAAAACACCGCCGGTAACTTAGATCCAGAAGAAGCCCTACTGCTTGCCCGCGAAGAAGGCATTAAAGTGTATACCATCGGCGTAGGCTCTGATAATCCGCGTGGCTTTAGCTTATTTAATATGGGAGGCATGAGCGGAGGTAGTTTAGATGAAACCCTGCTAAAACGTATTGCCGAACAAACTGGCGGCCTTTATTTTCGCGCAAAAGACGTTGCCGGCTTACAACAAATTTATCAAGAACTTGATAAACTTGAGCCGATCAGCGCTGATGAGCAAACCTTTCGCCCACAAAGTGCGTTATTTTACTTCCCTTTATTAATTGCACTGACCTTGATTGGTCTGCGCGTTATGTTTATCAGTGCAAAAGCATTAAGACAGGAGGCCTAATGGACTTTGAATTTATCCGCCCGACCGTATTGTGGTTATTAGTTCCTGTGTGTTTAGTGTTTACTATTGCAATAATAAAGCACAAGAAAACCAGCCAAGGTGAATTAATAGCAGCTCACTTAGCAAAATTTGTGATCAACACCAACAACCAAAAAAACACGCAACCCATGTGGCTAATTGCCCTCTTTGCAGTGTTAGCCGTCATTTTTAGCGCAGGGCCCAGTTTTGAAGAAAAACAAGTGCCGGTATTTCAAAGCAAAAATGCCCGTGTAATTGTGATGGATATGTCGCTATCGATGTACAGCACGGATATTGCGCCCAGTCGTTTAGTGCAAGCGCGCTTCAAAGCGCTGGATATGATCAAACTATTTAAAGAAGGTGACACTGCGTTAGTGGCCTATGCAGGCACTGCTTATACCATTTCGCCGCTAACCAATGATGCCGCGACGCTTGAAAACCTGATCCCAAGTTTAAGCCCAGATATCATGCCTGATAAAGGCTCCAACGTACTTGCTGGGCTTGATGCTGCAAAAGAGTTATTAACACAAGCCGGATACCTTGAAGGCGATATTATCTTAGTAACAGATGGTATTGAACAAAGTGAGCAACAAGATATCAGCCAATTTACAGACGCTAACCCTTATCGATTAAACATTTATGGTATCGGAACAGAGCAAGGCGCGCCAATTAAACTTCCTGAAGGTGGGTTTTTAAAAGATAGTTACGGGCAAATTGTGGTGCCCACCATCAACATCAGTATGCTTAATGGTCTAGCAAGAAACAGTGGCGGTAAATTTGCGACTTATCAACCTAGTGCCCGCGATATTCAAATTTTTGCTCCCAGTGCAAATAGTGAAATACTGAAAAATGAAAAACAAAGTCAAGCGCTCTGGCGTATTGATGCGGGGATTTATGGCTTGTTTATTTTACTGCCAATGATGCTGTGGATTTTTCGCCGAGGAGCTTTTGCAGCTGCATTTTTAGTGGTGAGCTTTTTACCGCAACACAATGCTTATGCAGTAGAGCTGCCTTCGGTATTTAAAAATCAAGATCAACGTGCGCTGGACGCCTATCAACAAGGTGAATATGAGCAAGCTGCCACAGCAGATTCTAGTCAACTAAAAGGCGCGGCGCTTTACCAGCAAGGTAATTTTAATGCTGCATTGGCACAATTTAGCCAAGATAAAAGCGCCACTGGTTTATATAATTACGGTAATGCTCTAGCAAAGGCAGGCAAGCTAGACGAAGCAATTGCCGCCTATCAGCAAGCACAAACTTTGCAAGACGACTTTACCCAAGCAAAAGAAAATCAGGCACTCGTTGAGCAATTGAAAAATCAACAGCAACAGCAGCAAAATCAACAAGGCCAAGACGGCGAACAAAACCAAGATCAAAAAAGCCAAGATGGTGAACAAGGTCAAGATCAGCAAAATAAAGATAAGTCACAGCAAGGTGAACAGCCAAATCAGGACCAGCAATCTCAACAAGGCGATCAATCTAAGCAAAGTGATGATCAGCAAGATGGCAAACCATCTGATCAACAAACTGACAAGCAAAACGAGCCACAAATGGAGGCGGAACCTGAGCAAGGTGATAAAACTGATGGGCAACAGCAACAAGATGCGCAAACCGAGCCCCAAGATGACTCTGCAAACGATGATAAGCAGGCGCAGCCACAAATGACTCCTGAACAACAGCAACAAGCTGAAGAAGCGGCAAAGCAACAAGCTATGCAAGCACAAACCGCAGAGCTTACCAACGAAGAGAAAGAGAAAGCGCAGCAGCTTAGTCAGTTATTGCGAAAAGTACCCGATGATCCCGCAATCCTGTTACGTAACAAAATGCAATTAGAAGCCCAAAAACGAAACAATCAACGCCGTCCACAAGGAGTCGAAAAATCATGGTAATGCGATTAATCTGTTGTTTATTGCTTATCAGCGCTATGCCCTCGTGGGCCGTTACGCAATTACAAGCCAGTGTTGATAAAAACCCGGTACTAGCGGGTGAATTTTTTATGCTCAATATCAGTGCAGATGACACCATAAAAAATGATCAACCTGATACCTCAGTCCTGTTAAAAGACTTCGTGGTTGGCCGCACCAGTGTCAGCACCCGCACAAACATCATTAATGGTAGTATTTCAAAAGAAACCACTTGGTCTATTAAACTTATGACCCGCACTGCCGGTGATTATACAATCCCAGCATTTAGTGTAGCTGGTGTCAGCTCTGCGCCCATTGCATTAAAAGTGGCTGAACGCAGTAAAGATGCGCAGCAAAACAACGATATTTTTATTAAAGCATCGCTTTCAAGTGACAGCCTATTTGTTCAAGAGGCAGGGCTTTACACGGTTAAGCTATATCTTGCCAAAGAGTTACTTGATGGTAATTTAAGTGCCCCCGCGATGCCCGATGCGCAGCTAAGTCAAATCGGCAAGCAGACTGAAAACTATGAACTTGTTGATGGTAAGCGTTACTTAGTGATCACTCGCGAGTATTTAGTACAGCCCCAAAAAAGTGGTAGTTACACGATTCAAGCACCAACTTTTCAAGGTCGAATTCGCCAAGACTATCGCCAATTAGATGTATCTGCACTGGGTGATAATGTCGATATTGAAATTAAACCGATACCAAGTGACTACCAAGGTGCATGGCTGCCTAGTGAATTAGTTAATTTAGATGAGCAATGGCAACCCGCTGACGACACAGTAGAAGTGGGTACACCTATTACGCGAACGCTGACCTTAACTGCACTTGGTATCACCAAAGAGCAACTACCTGATATTGAACTGCCTGAAATCAAAGGTATTCGCAGTTACCCAGATGAAAAAGAAAATAATCATTTGGTTCGCGATGGTCGGGTAATATCACAACAAACAGCCTCGTACGCTTTGTTACCGCAGATGCCAGGCACTTATACACTGCCAGAGGTAAGCGTCCCTTGGTATAACACTAAGATTAACCGGATCAGTTATGCAACATTACCAGCTCGTACTATTACAGTAACACCTAGTAGCACAAGCACTCCAGCAGCCGTTGCTGCGCAGCCACTTACGCCATCACAAAGCGCAACAACAGATGCTGCAGCAATAAGTTATCAAGCAACGCCGATAAATCAGTATCCGCTATGGTTAATTATTATCAGTGTGATTGGTTATTTATTATGGTTTATTACCTTGATTTTATGGTGGCGCAGTCAATCTCAGCGCAGCTTGATGCAAGCAAAGCCGACAGTAACCCATAGTGATTCATCAATTTCATTAGATGAATTAAAGAAACACGCTAAAAGCAATGATGTAAGTGCCTTTTATCAGGCGCTAAATCGTTACGCAATGCACTTAACAAAACAATCGAGCGGTGCAATAGACAAGCTCGAACAACTAGCTGATAATGCACAGCTTAGTCAACATATTGCTAAACTAAGGGTTGCACTCTATAGTCCTAATGATACAGATGTTGATTTAATTGCGATTGTCGGCATGTTAGAAGAGCAACGTAAAGTACAAAAAAAATCACAACAAGCTGTATTAAAAGGACTTTATAAATAGAGTTTAAGTGACGGGGAGCAATCCCCGCGCTCAAATAGTAAATAACTTAAAATAAATAAAAAAAGTGCTTATGCTTGGAAATGAAAACTCTAAAAGTCAGGTCTTAGTTGATATGGCAGAGAAAAAAACACGCTATGAAAAACTTGTTCATGTTTATCATAGCGAATTATATCGCTTTGCTTATTGGCTCTGCCGCGACCCTAATATTGCCGAAGATCTTGTCCAAGAAACATTTTTACGTGCTTGGCGATCTCTGGATTCATTATTAGATCAAAAAGCAGCTAAGCCATGGCTATTGACGATTTTACGCCGGGAAAATGCCCGTCGTTTTGAACGCAAACAATTTGATTATAGCGATGTTGAAAACGACACCTTAGTTGACGAAAAAAGCGTCACCTTGGATGACGAAATGGAACAAACAGTGATCCAACGTCAAATCGCTAAGTTACCTAATGAATACCGCGAGCCATTATTATTACAAGTCGTTATGGGCTGCTCCGGTGAAGAGATAGCAGAAATATTAGATTTAAATAAAAACACGGTTATGACGCGTTTATACCGCGCCAGAAACCAGTTAAAAGAGGCATTGAGCCGTGATGATGAACAACTTAAAGGGGCATCAAATTAATGGATGATCTCGAGTTTCGTCGCCGAATTAGCGCACACCCAAACAGCACAGATAAGGAGCTTGTGGAGTTTGCAGAGCAACACTCTGAGCGACAAGAATTTATTAATGATATGCAGGCCTTTGATTTAGAGCTTGCCAATGCACTTGACGTACCGGTGCCAGCAGGCCTTGCCGAGCGTATTTTAGCAAACACAGCAGCGCATGCACAAAACGAGTCGGTCACAACTGAGCAACTCAACCAAGCACCAGCTGATACCAGCGCGCAAACACCGCCGCAACGAACAGATAATGTAGTTGAGGCAAGTACACGTTTTAAACGTGCTCGTTTACCACTTGCCATGGCAGCCTCAGTATTAGTGGCTGTGGGAGCATTTTTATTTAGCAGCGAACAAAATGTCGCGTACGCAGCTGGCGAACATGCGCTTGCTCATGTTTACTATGAAATTAATTCGCTGCAAAAGACCGAAGCAATCAGCTTAGCAACGGTAAATGAAAAATTTGCTGTGTTAGGCGGCCATTTAGATGAATTGCCAGGTAAAGTGACTTACCTAATGTTTTGTGACTTTAAAGGCCAAAAGGGATTACACCTGGTTTTTGAATCAGACTATGGCCCGATGACGGTATTTATAGTGCCATCAAAACAGCAATCGTTTGGCATCGGCGACGATGATTTTCAAGACGATCGTTTTGAAGGCCATATTAACCGTGGTGCTGACGCAGATACTATTTTAGTAGCAAGTCTTGGTGCGCCATTAGAAAATTACAATGATCGTATTAATGGTGCGATCCGCTGGTTAAATTAACCTTCCTTTTGCATTGCCGTTATTATGGCGGCAATGCAATTTATACCTTCACGAAACAATCGTTATATACTTCCCGCTTTAACCAATAATTGCTTTTAAATTAGTCTATTGACCAAGCTACTGAGCATTTTAGAGCTAATTCCGTTTGTCGCTATTTATCTAATTCCTGAACTACTTTAGAATCGCCGTTCTAATTTGTTTTAAGGAACTTCATGAAAAACCTGATTGTTATATTTTCATTGCTTGCTCTACTATGTACTGCAAGTTTTGATGCACAAGCACGTAAAAAGTTTGGTAGTAAAAAACGTGGCCAAACACCAGAAACACAACAAACCGCACAAAAACAACAAACAGATACCAATACCCTCGCCCCTGCTGCAAAACCAAAATCAAGCAAAAAAGGCATGATGGCAGGTATTTTTGGCGGCTTATTAGCCGGTGGATTAATCGCCGCAATGATGGGCGATGACTTTGAAGGGATGCAACTACTTGAGATAATTTTAATGGCAGGTATTGCCTTTATTATCTTTAAACTTATCATCGGTATAATACGTCGTAAAAACGCCCCTGTAATGGCGCACGGCCAAGGAGCATTTACTGCACCGAAAATGAGACAAACTGCGCCTGAGCACACCACTACAAGTGGATTTAGTCAAACCAATGACGTACCGTTTAATTTACCCGCTAACTTTGATACTAACGGCTTTTTACAAGGTGCGCGTAGCCATTATCATACATTGCAAACAGCATGGAATAATGCTGACTATGCAACGATGGCTGAATACTTAAGCCCTGAACTAGTCGCTGAATTTAAAGCGGAACGTGAAGCGATTGACAGCGTTGCAACTGACGTGATGTTTATTGATGCAGAACTTGTACGTGCCGATACCGACACACAAAAATGGCAAGTAAGTGTACGTTTTAAAGGGAAGTACCGTGACTTAGGCGATAATAAAGAACAGCCTATTTTAGAAATTTGGCACTTAGAGCGTGCCACCAGCGATGATGCGCCTTGGCTGATTGTTGGTGTTGAAGATTTAATTGACGCGTAGTTCTTAGTTCTAGGTTCTAGGTTCTAGGTTCTAGGTTCTAGGTTCTA
>NZ_JACJEI010000015.1:0-121221 GCF_014163985.1 Pseudoalteromonas sp. SR41-4
CTAATCTATCATGGCCAAAATCTTCAATATCTTCCCAGCCTTGGCACCCAGATATGACAGCGCTGACAGCTAAGAATATGATATCAAAAAGTTTATGGACAACTTTACCCTGCTGGCGAGGGTCGGCAATTGATTCGAAATATTTAAATAGTTGAATATCAGGCATGGGGGCTCCTTAAAAAGGAGTATAAGATCATACTTTTAAGTCAAGGTAAAGTTCGTGATCTGGCCCTGCTTACTAACTAAATATTATGGCAGTTAAACAATTAAAGGGCTCCAATCAAAAATAAACTGTTATCAATAAATTACTGGTTACTCATGCTCAATGAAGCATTGATTCCAGCAAATATAATATCAAGCGATCCATCAACATCATCAACTGTTAATTGAGCTGTACTATCACAACTCATCGACATAGAAAAACCATGTAAATAATCAGCAAGTAAATTTAGTGAAGCCTTTTCTGCTGATACTTCCAGATTTAAATCCTTTGTAATTATTTTAAATCTATCAATAAAAACGTTAGCTGGGCTTGTAGAATTCATAGACAACAATGTTTGCAGCAAACCATCATATTTACTTAAAAGTGCAACATAGCTTTTTGAGAGCTTTCGTAACTCTACCTCCCACTCTAAATCATTCTTAGGTATATACATCTCAAAAATTAGAGATGTTGTTAGCTCTTCTAACAGCACGTTTTTATTTTTAAAATAATAATATATTGCCATTGCATCTACATGAAGCTCTGCCGACAAAGATCGAATACTCGGTATCTTACCGCTAGTTAACATCAGTTTTTTAGCCGTTTTTATTATTTCCTCACCGCTTAATACCTTTGATTCTTTTTGCGGCCGGCCTCTTTTTTTAACCGTCATAACCCTGCCTAATTTATTGAAGTTTACAAAAATATTCTACAGTGTAGAATATTTGATATTAATATAGAGTCAACATAAGAGACAACTATGGCTAATTTAGCATTTATAGCAACAAGTTTGGATGGCTACATTGCAGATAAAAATAATGAAATTGATTGGTTATATTCAATCCCCAACCCTAATAATTTAGATATGGGATTTGTTAAGCATATGCAAAGTATTGATGCCTTAGTTATGGGCAGCAACACATTTGAATTAGTGTTAACGCTAGAATGTGAATGGCCATATTCAAAGCCTGTATTTGTTTTAAGTAATACACTAAGCAGTGTGCCAGCAAGCTGTGAAGGTAAATTTTCTATAGTAAAAGGTGATTTACGAGAGTTAACTACAAAACTTCAAGATGATGGCTATAAAAATTTATATATAGATGGCGGTGTGACAATTCAAAACTTCCTAAAAGATGATCTGATAGACGAAATGATAATTACCACAATTCCTGTTTTATTAGGTGCTGGTATTTCGTTATTTGGTCAGCTGAAAGATACTCTCGAATTTCGATGCATAAAGTCTGAAGTATTCCCTCATGGTATTAGTCAAAGTCATTTTAAAAGACACAGAATATAATTTAAAACAGTTAAAATTCCTTTCCTCCTCCCCTCTCAAGTTAATATTTTAATTTACGATTGAGTAAGTCTGTAGGGAGAAACCCCCTCATACAAACTTACTCAATTTTGATTAGCTGGTATTCAGCCTCAAAGCAAAAATGTCACATTACAGAATAAAGGTAGCAACTTTTTCGTTTAAGTCAGTTGCGCGATCTTTAAGCATTTTGGCTTGACTTAAATGAGTCATCGCCGACGAAGTGATTTCATCAGTGACATCTTTTATCGCGACCGTGTTTCTGGTTATCTCATTTGTTACTTGAGTTTGCTCCTCGGCTGCGACTGCAATTTGCCCAGCCATGTCGGAGATCTCATTCACTGCTTGAGTAATTTCTTCTAAAGCTTGTGCTGCGGCGTTGACATCGTGAACACTATTATTAGCTAAACTTTTACTGCTATCCATCAAGCTAACCGCTTTTTTAGTGGTATTTTGCAACGTTTCAATCGTGGTATAAATCTCTGCGGTAGAGTTTTGAGTACGATGTGATAACACCCGAACTTCGTCTGCGACAACAGCAAAACCACGGCCTTGCTCGCCGGCACGCGCCGCTTCAATCGCAGCATTTAATGCTAGTAAATTAGTTTGCTCTGCAATCTCCTGAATCGTCGTTAAAATACTTGAGATTGCTTGTGCATGCAGGCTCAGCTCACTGATCACTACTGTGGTTTCATCAATTTCTGATGCCAATGAGTTAATCGTGGTTCTGGTTTTATCAACTAAGCTTTTCCCCTGAATACTGCTTTGCGCCGACTGCTGGGATGCGGCAGCGGTATTTTCAGCGTTAGCTGCAATTTCATGAGTAGCACTGGACATCTCTGTAACTGCGGTAGCAACCATTGTAACTTCTTGCTGTTGGCGCTGTAGTTCATTAACGCTTGATTGATTGGTTAACAGACTTTTCTCTGCATCTGAGTCTAGATCAGTCGCTAGTTGACGAATATGACTGATCAGCTGATGTTGACTACTTACAAAACTATTAAAGCTATCAGCTAACATGCCAACTTCGTCTTGGCTGTCGACTGTAATACGCTGAGTTAAATCACCATTGCCTGCAGCAATACGAGATAACGCTTGCGACACGCGACTTAGTGGCCCTAGTAGCAAACTTAACAACCAAGAAATAGATAATACACTAATGATCAGTGCTAACGTTGCCAGTCCTAACTGTGTGACCATCAAGCTTACTAATGGTGCCTCTAACGTTTGTTTGTCGAGTACAAAAACTAGCTGCCAATCTGTATTGGGGATTTTTTCCCCCCAAAGTAGCTTATCCCGAGCTTCAGTTTCAAAATAAACAGGCGTAAGTTGGCCTGTTTGGCTACTTGATTCGATTAGTCGGCTGCTTAATTTAGTCTCAATATTGGTAATTTTACCCATCAATTTACTTGAGTCTTTATAGGCGATCACAGTACCGTCTTCATGCATCATGATGGCATAACCGTTTGCCGGTAGAGACATATTGCTAACGCTATCGACAATACTCGCAATTGACACATCACCGCCAACCACACCATTGCGCACTGGATGAGCTATGGTAACGACCAATAGATTAAAGGCCACATCCAAATAAGGCTTGGTAATTATGCTGCTACGAGCTTGTTGTGACTGCTGATACCAAGGACGTGTTCTAGGATCATAACCTGAGCGGTCAATACTGGGATCAGAGTCCACCATCAGCCCGTCGCGGTTACCAAAATAGGTTAATTGAAAATCGCCAGATATCTGTGCTTGCTGCAATGCATTAAGCGTATCACCTTCGACTTTAGTGGCGACAGAAGCGATCACTCGCTGACGATCGGTTAACCATGCTTCAATACGCGCGGCTTGCTGTTTACCTGCTTGCCTCACACTATCAACACTGTTTTGCAGTAACAACGCTTTTTGCGTGGAGTAGCTATACCATGACAATAATACAACAACAATTACGAGGGCGAGAACAACCGATAATAATATTTTTTTCTTTAGTGAATATGAATTCATATTGAGTGCTAATACTGACTTTAATTAAATTGAAATACGGATATAAATACAGCTTGGGGTTAGCTTAATTTAGAGTATGAATTGAGAGACAATTCTCAATCTTGTTCTATTTTCGCATACAAGATTTAAATAATAAATTAAAATCAAAGATTTAAGATAATATAAAAAGAAGCATTATTAATTCAATGTAAAACTTAAATTAATAACCTAACAAGTGTAAATAAATAGCACGGTATAAATACTGCACGTATATTATTATTTAAAATAATTGTAACGCCTAGTCATTATATTAAATTAAGCAAAAGTAATAAGCCGTGACGACGGAGCAGTCACCCTGTATGAAATCCATATTATAGCTCTACTTTTCTGATCATCATCTGTGAAAGAGTTTAACAGGGTTTTTCTAGTCAACGGTTTATCTTCTTCATTAATTTTTAGTAGTAACGCTTTTCCATCAATCTCAGCGCTTGTAATACTAGTATCAAAGTAGATTGGTCGTCTTGCTTTTTGCCACTTATGACTTAAAACTTGTAACTTCCCTAAACGCAAAAAGCCCCGCATTTTCATGCAGGGCTTTTAATAATTTTGTAAAACTGTGATTAACTCATTGCAGCTTGTAACTTTTTCATTGCTGTTTTTTCAAGTTGACGAACACGCTCTGCAGATACGCTGTATTTTTCAGCCAGTTCTTGCAGTGTTGCTTTATCGTCTGATAACCAACGAGCACTAACAATGTCTTGTGAACGTTCATCTAGGGTTTTTAACGCACTAAATAAACGTGTATGAGATTGCTCTTGATATTGTTGCTGTTCAACTTCTTCAGCTAAATCATTACTGCCATCAGTTAAGTATTGCACAGGCGAATAGGTACTAGTTGGTGCGTCATCGCTGTCGTCACCGGTTAAATCAAAGCCCATGTCTTGGCCGCTCATGCGCGATTCCATTTCACGAACTTCTTTTTCACTCACACCTAGCTCACTCGCTACGGTAGCAACTTCAGCTTGGTTAAACCAACCTAAACGTTTTTTGTTTTTACGAAGATTAAAAAACAATTTGCGTTGCGCTTTAGTGGTCGCAACTTTAACAATGCGCCAGTTTTTAAGTACAAATTCGTGTATTTCGGCTTTGATCCAATGCACTGCAAATGAAACCAAACGTACGCCCACTGATGGGTCAAAACGTTTTACTGCTTTCATCAGGCCGATATTGCCTTCTTGGATCAAATCAGCTTGCGGTAGACCGTAACCTGAGTAACCTTTAGCTATATGTGCAACAAAACGAAGGTGAGACATGATGAGTTGCTTTGCAGCGTTAAGATCGCCATCTTCCTGTAAGCGAGTCGCTAACTCTTTTTCTTGCTCAGCACCTAGCATAGGTATAGTGCTTACCGCTTGAAGGTAACCGTCCATACTTGCGCTTTGCTGTCCAACTGTGAGTGCCATTGCGTATAAATCTTTACTCATTTTTCACCTCAGTGATAAACATTTGAAACCATCTTAGCACTCTTTCACTTAGAGTGCTAACTTCAATGTAAAACTTTTTTTCGATTGAAGCAAGTGGTTTTTTCAGTGTTTTTTTCAGTGTTTTTTATTCTACTTTAAACGCCTGAATAAGCGATGAATTCTAGCTTTGCGGTGAGTTGGTTATGATAAAGCAATTCACCACAACCAACTTAATCAATGATTATAAAAAATAATTGTTACACTTTATCGGGTTCGATTTCTTTTATATATCGATTAACAGATAAGTAGGAGCCAACAAACCCTAAGCTGGTTGCAAGCAGCACTAACGCACCAAACTCGCCTAAGCTTAAGCCGATTAAATTAAAGTTAGTTTGATACACTCCAGCGACTTGGGTGACTGCAGATCCAAGCCACCACATCATGAGGGCCACACATATAAAAGCAAACAAACCACCAACAATGCCATACCAAATGCCGGTCCATAAAAATGGCGCATGAATAAAGGTATTGGTTGCACCGACTAGCTTCATCACTTGGATCTCTTCTTTCTTATCCATAATTGATAAGCGAATAGTGTTGCCTATGATCAAAGTTACCGAAGTCAGTAATAACAACGCGATGGTGATCACGCTTTCTTTTAACAGGCTTAATAATGCATTTAAACGTTCAAGCCAGGCAATATCTAATTTACCAAAATCGACTTCACGCTCTGCTTCAAGCTTTTTTAATAATGCTTGCGCGGCGTTTGGTTGACGATGGCGAGAAGTCGGCGTGACGATAACAACATCTGGCAGAGGATTGCTATCTAAATATTCAAGTGCTTGGCCAAACCCTGATACTTCTTTAAATTCAATGAGCGCATTTTGTTTAGAAATAAAAGTGACATTATCAATTTCAGGGTAGAGTGCTAAGCGTTTAACAAGCGTTTGTGTTTCTTGTTCACTCATAGATTCTTTTACAAATAATGAAATCTCTGCAGCTTCTTCAAAGCCACTGCTGACCTGCTGCACATTTTTAACCACTAAATACAAGGTCGCTGGTAAGGTTAAACTTAAACCCAACACCGCAATGGTCATCATTGACGCCATCGGTGTGCGCCACATTTCGCCTAGGCTATATACACCTTGGCGAAATATATTCAGCACAAAGAAATATCCGGCTGCAAAAACTGATTTTTTTACTCGTTCATTTTGGCTTTTTCGGCCTTTGAATAACAAACTCATAGTGTTGCCTCTGCCAATGGATCTTGACTCATGCGACCATCTTTTAAGGTTAAGCTACGGTATTTCATTCGCGAGATCAGCCCTAAATCATGGGTGGCAATTAAGACTGTAGTGCCATGATTATTAAATTCTTCAAACAAACGCAAGATATCCATGGAAAGCTCAGGATCTAGGTTACCTGTTGGTTCATCTGCAAGTAATAATGGCGGAGAGTTTACAATTGCCCGGGCAATCCCAACTCGCTGTTGTTCACCACCAGAGAGTGTTGAAGGGTGGCATTTTACTTTATCTAGCAAGCCAACTTTATCAAGTGCGCCATGCACACGCTTTTCAATTTGCTTATGATGCGTACCTTCGATAATTAGCGGCAAGGCAACATTATCAAAAATAGTGTGGCGCTCTAATAAACGGTGGTTTTGAAATATGATACCAATATCACGGCGGACATAAGGAATTTGCCGCGATTTTACTGCATTTAAATCAACGCCATTAATAAAAACATGACCCGCCGACGGGCGTTCCATTAAACTAATGAGTTTAAGTAAGGTACTTTTACCAGCACCACTGTGACCAGTTAAAAAAGCCAATTCACCCGGTTTAACATGAAAATTAACTTTTTCCAGTGCTCGGTGACCACCGGGATATGTTTTGCTGACTTGCTGAAAATTTATCATTTTAGTTATCAATCATCCACAGCTGAAAAGGGAGCAAGCTCCCCTTTGAAATTTAAACTTCGTCCTCATCTTGGCTAAATAGCGCATCAATGAAGTCATTACTATTAAATGCACGTAAATCATCAATGCCTTCACCAACACCAATATAGCGGATCGGAATATTAAATTTATCGGCGACGGCAAAAATAACCCCACCTTTGGCTGTACCATCTAACTTAGACAATGTAATACCGGTAAGGCCAACACACTGATTAAATAAGTTCACTTGGCTAATTGCATTTTGCCCTGTGCCAGCATCGATGGTTAGCATCACTTCATGCGGTGCATCGGGATCAATTTTCTTCATCACTCGGGCTATTTTTTCAAGCTCTTGCATCAAGTTGTCTTTATTTTGCAAGCGACCAGCTGTATCTGCAATTAACACATCAACGTTACGCGCTTTGGCAGCTTGAAATGCATCAAATATCACTGAGGCACTATCAGCACCGGTGTGCTGTGCAATTACTGGGATTTTATTACGCTCACCCCATACTTGTAATTGCTCAACCGCAGCTGCACGGAAAGTATCACCTGCAGCTAACATGACTGATTTACCTTGATCCTGAAATTGCTTAGCAAGTTTACCAATGGTCGTTGTTTTACCAACTCCATTAACACCCACCATTAAAATAACAAATGGTTTTTTATCAGCAGGAATTTCTAATGGCTGTTCTGCCGTTTTAAGCATCGCCGCCATTTCTTGCTTCATTAGCTCATATAATGCATCACCATCTTTTAACTGTTTGCGGTTAGCCGCATCAGTCAAACGATCGATCAGCTTCATGGTGGTATCAACACCTAAGTCGGCTGTTAATAGCTGAGTTTCAAGATCTTCAAATAATTCATCATCAATTTTCTTACCAGTGAAAATCGATGCAAAGCCAGAACCTAAGTTTACTTTGGTTTTTAATAAGCCTTTTTTAAGACGAGCAAAAAAACCTTCTTTCTTAGGTTTTTCAGCTGTTTTTGCTTCCTCGATAGCAAGCTCTGCCGTTAATCGCTCTTGCTCTAAACGCTCAGCTTCCGCCTCTTCTGCAGCAATACGTTGTTGCTCTACACGTTCGGCTTCAGCTTGCTCTGCGGCAATACGTTGTTGCTCTACACGCTCAGCTTCGGCCTGCTCTGTGGCAATGCGTTGTTGCTCTGCACGTTCAGCTTCGGCTTGCTCGGCAGCAATACGCTCTACACGTTCAGCTTCGGCTTGCTCTGCAGCAATACGCTCTTGCTCTACACGTTCAGCTTCGGCTTGCTCTGCAGCAATACGCTCTCGCTCTACACGTTCAGCTTCGGCTTGCTCGGCAGCAATACGCTCTTGCTCTACACGTTCAGCTTCGGCTTGCTCCGCGGCAATACGCTCTTGCTCTAAACGCTCAGCTTCGGCTTGCTCTGCTGCGATACGCACTTGTTCTACACGTTCAGCTTCAGCTTGCTCGGCAGCAATACGCTCTTGCTCTAAACGTTCAGCTTCAGCCTGCTCAGTAACAATACGCTCTTGCTCTAAACGCTCAGCTTCGGCCTGTCCTGCTGCAATACGTTCTTGCTCTAAAAGCATTGCTTCTTCTTGCTGTACTAAACGAGCGGCTTCATCGCGGCGTTGTTGTTCTGCTTGTTCTGTTGCTGCTAATTCAGCATCTGTGATAGCTTGGCGTTCAGCATCACGTGCCTCAGCTTGCTCTACAGCAATACGCTGTTGTTCTAAGCGCTCTGCTTCAGCTTGCTCTGCAACAATGCGCTGTTGTTCTAAGCGCTCTGCTTCAGCTTGCTCTGCAACAATGCGCTGTTGTTCTAAGCGCTCAGCTTCCGCTTGCTCTGCAGCAATGCGCTGTTGTTCTAAGCGCTCAGCTTCCGCTTGCTCTGCAGCAATGCGCTGTTGTTCTAAGCGCTCTGCCTCAGCTTGCTCTGCAACAATGCGCTGTTGTTCTAAGCGCTCTGCTTCAGCTTGCTCTGCAACAATGCGCTGTTGTTCTAAGCGCTCAGCTTCCGCTTGCTCTGCAGCAATGCGCTGTTGCTCTGCGCGCTCAGCTTCCGCCTCTTCTGCAGCAATTCGTTGTTGCTCTAAACGCTCAGCTTCAGCTTGCTCTGCGGCAATACGCTGTTGTTCTAAGCGCTCAACTTCCGCTTGTTGGTTATCGGCCTCTTGGGCGGTCTGCTCTACTTGTTGGTTTTTATCTGACTTACCAAAACCAAACCAAGACAGGAATTTATTTTTTTTTGCCATACTTGCTAATAACCACTTATAAAAATCTGATAAACTAACGGTAATACTTTGTGTATTCGCTGCATTGCTTTAAAAGCACAGCCGCTAATAACCACAACATATTGTCTAAGATGCTCATAGTAACACTTTTAGCGCAGTTGAAAAATGACACGCTACTATATGATTGCAATATTATCTGAGCTGGATTCTAGATACCATTTTTTAGTGAGCTAAATGAGAAATAAATCACCACAAAAACAAGTGAGTAATAAAGCCAGCGATGGCGTTATTAGGATCATCAGCGGGCAATTTCGTGGCCGTAAATTACCAGTAAAAGATGTGCAAGGTCTTCGTCCAACCACAGATCGTATCAAAGAAACGGTATTTAACTGGTTAATGCAAGATACTCGCGATACTAAAGTACTCGATTGTTTTGCAGGTTCCGGTGGATTAGGTTTTGAAGCACTCTCTCGTTTTGCTCTCAGTGCACGCTTTTTAGAGATGGATAAACTCGCCGCCAACCAATTACAAACTAATATTGACACGTTAAAACTCACTAATGCTGAAGTAATTTGCACCGACAGTTTGCTTTATTTAAGTAACAATACTCAGCAACAACAGTTTAACTTAGTGTTTATTGATCCACCTTTTCGCCAAGGTTTAGCCCAAAAATGCTGTGATTTACTCACTGAAAATGACTGGTTAAGTAAAAACGCCCTCATTTATGTTGAAGTTGAAAGCGAGATGAGTGCGTTACAAACACCCAGCAATTGGCTGTTATTGAAAGAAAAAGCGGCGGGACAAGTATTTTGCCGCCTCTATGAACTACAGTAAAATTAATAACATAGAAATATTTTTTGTTTCCACTTGGAGCAGACAATATTTATCCTTTACATGTGGTGCGGCTTCGGATTACAATACTGCACCATTTTTGAACCACTTGATCATTGTTTGATCAACTTGAGCAACGCTCATTATTTAGGTAGGTGAATTTTTAATGCCAGTAATTAAAGTAAGAGAGAACGAACCGTTTGACGTAGCACTTCGTCGCTTCAAGCGTTCATGTGAAAAAGCAGGTATCCTTTCAGAAGTTCGTCGTCGCGAGCACTATGAAAAGCCAACAGCTGAGCGTAAGCGTAAAAAAGCTGCAGCGGTTAAGCGTCACATGAAGAAGCTTTCTCGCGATAACGCACGTCGCGTTAAATTATATTGATCAGTATTGGTCTTGTATAAATGAGCCTTTTAATAAAGCTAAAAGATGCGCAAAAAGATGCGATGCGAGCGAAAGACAAATCTCGTCTTAACCCAATTCGTATGGTGCTTGCTGCAATCAAGCAGCGTGAAATTGACGAGCAAATAACACTTGATGATGACGGTATTACCGCAGTATTAGTGAAGCTTGTTAAACAACGCCGTGATTCTTACACTCAGTATACTGATGCTGGCCGTGAAGATTTAGCCGAAATTGAAGCCAATGAGATTACAGCTCTTGAAGAATTCTTACCTCAACAGTTGAGTGAAGAAGAAATCATAGCTCTTATTGATGCGGCTATTGCTGATACTAACGCAGCAGGTATGCAAGATATGGGTAAAGTAATGGGTATAATCAAAAGCAAAGCTGAAGGTCGCGCCGATTTAGGTAAGATCTCTGGTTTAATTAAGCAACGATTAACTGCCTAATACTCCCACATACAGATGTATGATTTAAGCAAACCGAGCCATGTGCTCGGTTTCTTCGTTTTTCGCTTTAATAAAAATAGCATTTGTGTTCAAATCTAAATTGTAGAACTAAATTATCTGATATTTCGTTCACCTTATTTTCTATTTATCTCAGGACTACACTTTACTAATGGCTGGAAAGATCCCACGTAATTTTATAGATGATTTACTTGCCAGAACCGATATTGTTGAGCTAATTGACTCCAAAGTTGGCTTAAAAAAAGCGGGCAAAGATTACCAAGCCTGTTGCCCTTTTCATAACGAAAAATCCCCATCATTTACTGTATCTCAAGACAAACAGTTTTATCATTGCTTTGGTTGTGGTGCGAACGGCAACGCTATTTCATTTGTTATGGAATACGACAAGCTTGAATTTGTTGATGCCATTGAAGAACTTGCAAGCATCCTAAATCTCGATGTTCCCCGCGAGCAAGGCACCAGTAATGGTCCAGAGCGTACCGCAGAACAAAAACGCTCAGATTACGATTTAATGCTCCATAGTGCGCGTTTTTATCAACACCAGTTAAAACATCATGCTAATTCAGCAACCGTAATAGACTATGTAAAAGGCCGAGGCCTAAGTGGCGAAACAGTTAAAAAGTTTATGATTGGTTATGCCCCCAGTGAATGGGAAGGCCTTTGCCAACAACTTGGCCGCAATAAAGAACAAAAAGAGCAATTAGTTGAGCTAAAGCTGGCCTCAGAGAAAACCCCTGGCCGCCAATTTGACTTCTTTCGTGATCGCTTAATGTTCCCTATTCGCGATAAACGTGGTCGTGTTATTGCCTTTGGTGGCCGTGTGATGCAAGCGGATCAAGGGCCTAAATATTTAAACTCGCCAGAAACCCGTATCTTCCATAAAGGCTTTGAACTATATGGATTATATGAAGCAAAACAAGCGCATAAAAAACTTGAACATGTGCTCATAGTTGAAGGCTATATGGATGTAGTAGCACTGAGCGAGCAAGGTATTGAATATGCAGTAGCTGCGCTTGGTACCGCCACCACCGCTGAGCACATGCATACATTGTTTAGAACCACAGACCGAGTAATTTGTTGTTATGATGGTGACCGCGCTGGCCGAGATGCCGCTTGGCGTGCACTCGAAAATGCCCTGCCCTATTTAAATGATGGCAAAGCGCTACTGTTTGTATTTTTACCAGACGGTGAAGATCCCGATTCATTAGTACAAAAAGAAGGCAAAGAAGCGTTTGAACTACGTTTATCTCAAGCCGATGATTTTACCAAAGTGCTGTTTAATAAACTCAGCCAAGAGATTGATTTAACTACCGATGCAGGTAAAGCTAAGCTTCTTAGTGCTGTGCTTCCGTTGATTGAAAAAATCCCTAGTCAGTTTTATCAAGAAAACTTATTAGAGCACTTAGGTCGATTAATAGGCCGCACTAAAGAGCAGTTAAACAATCGCTTAAAAACACCTAAACAGCAGCATGCGATTGAGCGAAAATTTAAAATTACGCCAATGCGTCGCGCAATTGGGTTACTAATTCAGCATCCTAAGTTAGCCAATACAGTGCCCTATTTAGCTGATTTAGCACAAATGAATATTGCTGGTATCGCCTTACTTATTAAGCTACAACATTGCGCCTTACAAAATAGTGACATTACTACAGCGCAATTAATTGAATCATTTCGAGAAACACCCGAGTATGAGGCGCTCATTAAGCTCGCTACTTGGCGTCATGAGATCAATGACGACCGTTTAGAGGACGAATTTAAAAATACTTTCAGATTTATTGAAGATCAGTGTTTAAATTATCGACTCGAGACCTTATTAATAAAAGACAAGACCCAAGGGCTTACGAGTGAAGAAAGGCTAGAATGTTTAGCCCTTACTCAAGCGTTAAAAGGGTCGAAAAGACACTAACAGCTAGTCAAAAATGAATTATGCTGTTATACTGTGCTATTCACTGCGTCAAATAATACTTAGCTTGGCTTAATAAATAAGCGAGCTGGCGCCTGTTGTATCAACTTATCAGAGTGGAAGAAACAATCTCTATGGATCCAACTCCTCAGTCACAATTAAAACTTCTGATTCAAAAAGGTAAAGAGCAAGGTTATTTAACTTTTGCAGAAGTTAATGATCACCTTCCACAAGATATTATCGATTCAGATCAAGTAGAAGATATCATTAGTATGATCAATGATATGGGTATCAAGGTTAGCGAAAACGCGCCTGATGCCGATGAATTGATGATGCAAGAAACAACAACAGATGAAGACGCAGCAGAAGCTGCAGCCGCTGCGCTTGCTACTGTAGATAAAGAAATCGGCCGTACAACGGATCCGGTTCGTATGTACATGCGTGAAATGGGTACTGTTGAACTGCTTACCCGTGAAGGCGAAATCGTTATCGCTAAGCGTATTGAAGAAGGGATCAACCAAGTACAAATCTCGGTTGCAGAATACCCTGAAGCAATTACATACCTGCTTGAGCAATGGGATAAGTTTGAAGCAGAAGAAATGCGCTTAAGCGACATTATCTCTGGTTTTTTCGATCCTAATGAAGATGCTGCGCCAATCTCTGCTACCCATATCGGTTCTGAATTAAGCGAAAAAGAACTTGATGATGAAGATGACGATGATACTGATAGCGATGATGAAGACGAAGAAGAAGTAGATACTGGCCCAGATCCTGAAGAGGCTCGTGTACACTTTGAAAACCTTCGTGATCTTTACAATAAAGCACGCGACACGTTTGATAGTAAAGGCCGTTCACATCCAGAATCGCAAGCTGCGATTTTTGAGATTGGTGAGCTGTTTAAAACCTTTAAACTAGTGCCGAAACAGTTTGATCGTATGGTTAACAACATGCGTGAAATGATGGACAGAGTTCGTGTTCAAGAACGTATCGTCATGAAACAAGCTGTACAAATCGCTAAGCTACCGAAGAAAACTTTTGTTAAGCACTTTGCTAATAATGAAACTGATGCTGCATGGATTGATCTTGAGATTGCTGCGAATGAAAAACATTCTGCAAAATTAGAAGAAATCAAACCAGAAATCATCCGCTGTATTAATAAACTATGTGTAATCGAAGAAAGCACAGGTTTAAGCATTGAGCGTATTAAAGACATCAACCGTCGTATGAGCATTGGTGAAGCAAAAGCGCGCCGTGCGAAGAAAGAGATGGTTGAAGCGAACTTACGTCTTGTAATCTCAATCGCTAAAAAATATACCAACCGTGGTTTACAATTCTTGGATTTAATCCAAGAAGGTAACATTGGTTTGATGAAAGCTGTTGATAAGTTTGAATATCGTCGTGGTTATAAGTTCTCAACTTATGCTACGTGGTGGATCCGTCAAGCAATCACCCGCTCTATCGCCGACCAAGCGCGTACAATCCGTATTCCGGTGCATATGATTGAAACGATTAATAAACTTAATCGTATTTCTCGTCAAATGCTGCAAGAAATGGGTCGTGAGCCAAATCCAGAAGAATTAGCAGAACGCATGATGATGCCTGAGGATAAAATCCGTAAGGTACTTAAGATTGCTAAAGAGCCAATTTCTATGGAAACGCCAATCGGTGATGATGAAGATTCGCACTTAGGCGACTTTATCGAAGACACTACTATTGATTCGCCAATCGACTCGGCAACAATGGAATCTCTTCGCGGTGCTACCAACGATGTGCTTGCAGGCCTAACAGCCCGAGAAGCAAAAGTATTGCGTATGCGTTTTGGTATCGATATGAATACCGACCATACCTTAGAAGAAGTAGGTAAACAGTTTGATGTAACGCGTGAGCGTATTCGTCAAATCGAAGCGAAGGCACTACGTAAATTACGCCACCCTTCACGCTCTGACTTATTGAAAAGCTTCTTAGATGCTAAGTAATTAGCAAATACAGATTTAAATTTAAAAGGCCGCTGTAGCGGCCTTTTTTCTATTTACAGGAAATAATTATGGCTTGGATCCAAATCCGTATCAATGCTAATGCTGCAACCGCAGATGCAGTAAGTGATCTATTAATGGCAGCAGGCAGTGCGTCTGTTACCTTTATTGATGCTAAAGACACCCCTATTTACGAACCAAAAATCGGCACTGTGGTGTTTTGGGCTGACACGACTGTGATTGGTTTATTCGAAGCTAACCACGATATGAATGCGGTGATAGCTCTATTACAGCGCCACGACGAGTTAAAAGACACCTTAGTGTACAAAATAGAGCAACTTGAAGACAAAGACTGGGAACGCGAATGGATGGATAACTTCCACCCAATTCAGTTTGGTGAAAAACTATGGATCTGCCCAAGCTGGCGTGATATTCCCGCTCCTGATGCCGTCAATGTACTGCTTGACCCTGGCCTTGCTTTTGGCACTGGCACCCATGCCACCACCGCTTTGTGCTTAAAATGGCTAGAAAGCCAAGATTTGACCGGTAAAACTGTGGTCGACTTTGGTTGTGGCTCTGGAATTCTAGGTATCGCAGCTATCAAACTTGGCGCTGAGCGCATGATCGGCATCGATATAGACCCTCAAGCCCTTGAAGCAAGCTTAGATAATGCACAGCGAAACGGCGTTGCAGATAAACTCGAAGTATACCTGCCAGAAAATCAGCCTGAGTTTAGCGCCGATATCGTGGTGGCCAATATTTTAGCTGCGCCACTGCGTGAATTACACAGCGTGATTTTAGGCTTGTTAAAACCAGGTGGTAAAATTGCTATGTCGGGAATTTTAGAAGAACAAGCGCAGTCGGTAGCAGATGTTTATGCCCCTTTTTTAGCGCTTGATGATATCGCTGTTGAAGGTGAATGGACACGTGTAAGTGGTATGAAAAAAGCTTAACTTGCTGGGTTCGGCAATTTAGAGTATTAACGCAAAACCTTCATGTAAAGCCTGTAATTAACAGGCTTTACCTATTATTTACACGCCAAAAAACTGAATGATTTCTTATCACAAATTAGTTCTGTATAAAATTCACACAAATAGAGCCGTTCGTCAAACTGTTATCAAATGTCAATATGCAAAAGTCAAAAAAAAGTCACTTTTGTTCAATTTATAGCCTTTGATTTTCGACAAAAAAACCGTAAACTTAGCGCCCCTTGAAAAGAGGCCTATTGAATACAGTGCGTATCGGAACATATCAATTAGAAAACAATGTAATTGTGGCGCCAATGGCGGGAATTACAGATAGACCATTTAGACAACTTTGTCGCCGCTTAGGTGCGGGGCTAGCTGTATCTGAAATGCTATCGTCAAATCCTTTGGTATGGAAAACCGAGAAATCGATGAACCGTATGGATCACAGTGGTGAATCGGGAATACGCGCGGTGCAAATCGCAGGAGCTGATCCTGAGCTTATGGCGCAGGCTGCACAATTCAATGTAAGTAATGGTGCACAGATCATAGATATTAATATGGGGTGCCCAGCTAAGAAAGTGAACAAGAAACTCGCAGGCTCCGCCCTTTTGCAGTTTCCTGGTTTAGTGGAAGAGATTATAGATGCGGTGGTTAGCGCTGTTGATGTACCTGTAACACTGAAAATCCGCACAGGATGGGATCAGGATAACCGTAACGGTGTTGAGATTGCGAGAATAGCTGAACGTTATGGCATAGCTTCATTGGCCGTACATGGGCGTACACGCGCATGTATGTACAAAGGTGAAGCTGAATACGCCACAATTAGGGATATAAAACGTTCAGTGTCGATACCTGTGGTTGCTAATGGTGATATTACATCTCCTGAAAAAGCAAAACAGGTTTTGGACTATACGGGTGCAGATGCCATTATGATTGGTCGAGCCGCCCAAGGTCGCCCTTGGATATTTAGGGAGATAGACCACTATTTGCGAACCGGTGAACATTTACCTGTGCCTCCAATTACGGAAGTACGTGGTATTTTGATGGAACACTTAGTGAACCTTCATGCGTTTTACGGCGAACCAATGGGAGCGCGCATCGCTCGCAAACATGTATCTTGGTATTTGCAAACCCATGACAGTGACGGTCAGTTTAGGCGAGTATTTAATGCTCTCGATAATCCACAGGCACAAATCGAGACATTAGAGCAATACTTTAAAACACTAGCAGCTAACTAAGAAAGAAAGAGATATAAACAATGTTCGAACAAAACGTGACTTCTCCATTTATCACTAACCCTCATGTTCAGTCACACGAGAAACCGCAGCCATTACGCGATGCAGTGAAGAAAGCTGTTCATCACTATTTAAAACAGCTTAACGGTCAAGATGTGCAAGACGTTTACGACCTTGTTCTTTCAGAGCTAGAAGCACCATTACTTGAAGAAGTAATGACTTACACACGTGGCAACCAAACACGTGCGGCAATCTTACTAGGTATCAACCGCGGTACTTTACGTAAGAAACTAAAGAAATACGGCATGAACTAATACCGTGTTGTGATTTATCACAACATTCGTTTGAAAAAGCACCTTCGGGTGCTTTTTTTATATCTTTAAAAATCCTCAAAAAAGCGTCTAATTGCAAAATCCTCACTCTGTATACCCAAATGACTTGTGTATAAATATCGTTTTTTAAGCGATATTCAGTTAAAATAGCGCCTTTCTAAGCTAGCTCAAACACTGAGGTAATCAAACTACAATGGATACACATCGTCCAATTCGTCGCGCACTACTAAGTGTGTCAGATAAAACCGGTATTGTTGAATTTGCTCGCGCTCTTGAATCACAAGGCGTAGACATCTTATCAACTGGCGGTACTTGTAAATTACTTGCCGATAACGGCATTAAAGTCACTGAAGTATCTGACCACACAGGTCACCCTGAGATCATGGATGGTCGCGTAAAAACTCTTCACCCAAAAATTCATGGCGGCATTTTAGCGCGTCGTGGTCAAGATGAAGATGTAATGGACGCTCATAACATCTCAGCTATCGATATCGTTGTAGTTAACTTATACCCCTTTGCGAATACAGTCGCTCAAGAAAACTGCAGCCTTGAAGATGCCATTGAGAACATTGATATCGGCGGCCCAACGATGGTGCGTGCTGCGGCCAAAAACCACAAAGACGTGACTATTGTAGTAAACGCCAAAGATTACGACCGCGTGATCAGCGAAATGCAAAGCAACAATGGTTCAACTACATACAAAACACGTTTTGATCTTGCCATTGCAGCTTACGAGCACACCGCGCAGTACGATGGCATGATTGCTAACTACTTCGGTAAGATGGTTGCTGATTACACTGATGAAGCAGCTGAGGAAACTAAATTCCCACGCACTATCAATATGCAGTTTACTAAAAAACAAGACATGCGCTACGGTGAAAATTCACACCAAGATGCGGCTTTTTATGTTGAAAACGACGTTCAAGAAGCATCTGTTGCAACTGCCATACAACTGCAAGGTAAAGCACTTTCTTTCAATAATATTGCTGATACAGATGCAGCTCTTGAATGTGTGAAAGAATTTGATGTACCAGCCTGTGTTATTGTTAAACATGCTAACCCTTGTGGCGTTTCAATCGGTGACAACATCCTTGAAGCCTATGATCGCGCATTCAAAACCGATCCTACGTCAGCATTTGGTGGCATCATCGCCTTTAACCAAGAGCTTGATGCTGATACCGCTGAAGCGATTGTGTCACGTCAATTCGTTGAAGTGATCATTGCACCTAAAGTATCAGAAGCTGCTGCACAAATTATTTCGGCTAAGCAAAATGTACGCTTACTAGAGTGTGGCCAATGGTCAGGCAAAGCGACAGGTCATGACATCAAACGCGTTAATGGCGGTGTACTCATCCAAGACCGTGATTTGGGTATGGTAACGCAAGGCGACTTAACGGTTGTGTCTAAGCGCCAGCCTACTGAGCAAGAACTTAAAGACTTATTATTCTGCTGGAAAGTGGCTAAATTTGTTAAATCAAACGCCATTGTTTATGCCCGTGACGGTATGACCATTGGTGTAGGTGCAGGCCAAATGAGCCGCGTTTACTCAGCTAAAATTGCCGGAATTAAAGCCGCTGATGAAAACCTTGAAGTTAAAGGTTCAGTAATGGCATCTGATGCGTTCTTCCCATTCCGTGATGGTATTGATGCAGCTGCAGAGGCTGGTATTACAGCTGTGATCCAACCAGGTGGTTCAATGCGCGATGAAGAAGTTATCGCTGCCGCTGACGAAGCTGGTATGGCAATGGTGTTTACTGGCATGCGTCACTTCCGCCATTAATCACACAAAGAGCTAACTGCATCAGTTAGCTCTTTTTGTTTGCACCAAATTCACGTATTCTGCTTATTCTATAACCTATTCTAAAAATATAATGTGAAGGAACAGACGATGAAATTTGCACTAAAATCTCTACTTGTTGCCACCCTTGCGATGACATCAACTATGGCTATTAGCCATGAGCATGGCCATGATTCAGCATTAAATAATGCAGTTAAATCAAGCGAGCGCAGCAGTGATCGCGATCAATACCGCCACCCTGTCGAAACATTAGAGTTTTTTGGTTTTAAACCAACTATGACTGTTGTTGAGATTGCGCCTGGCGGCGGCTGGTACAGTGAAATTTTAGCGCCAGCACTGAAAGAGCAAGGCACTTATTATGCCGCGCATTTCCCTGCTGACTCATCGGTGGGTTATTACCAACGAGCTCTAGCTGGCTTTAAAAAGAAAATTGCTGAAGATGAGCGATTCAATAAAGTAAAGCTGACTGAATTCGCTCCTTCAACACATTTAGACATTGCCCCGGCGAGCAGCGCCGACATGGTGTTAACCTTCCGCAACGTACATAATTGGTATATGAGCAAAGATAAAGATGCCGCAGCTAATGCCTTTAAGTCTTTTTACAAAGCACTTAAACCAGGTGGTACTTTAGGTGTGGTTGAACATCGCCTACCTGAAGCGCAAGCTGATGAAATGCAAAAGTCATCAGGTTATATGAAACAAAGCGTGGTAATCGAACTTGCTAAACAAGCAGGCTTTGAACTGGCAGCAAGCAGTGACATAAATGCAAACTCTCTTGATACAGCCGATCACCCTAAAGGGGTATGGACCCTTCCACCAAGCCTTAGACTTGGCGAGCAAGATGCCGCTAAATATAAAGCAATTGGTGAAAGCGACCGCATGACGCTGAAATTTAAAAAACCGCTTTAAATAGGATATTCGCCATGAATGTATTAGTCATTGGCAGCGGCGGCCGCGAACACGCACTTGCGTTCAAAGCCGCTCAAAATACAAAAGTAAACACTGTTTATGTTGCACCAGGTAATGCCGGTACAGCGCTTGAACCCAAGCTTGAGAATGTTGCCATTAACGTTGAAGATCTCGATGGCCTACTTAGCTTTGCACAAAACAATAATGTTGAGCTAACCATTGTTGGACCTGAAGTACCATTAGTACTTGGCGTGGTAGATAAATTCCGTGAGCACGGTTTAGCTATCTTTGGCCCAACAGCAGGCGCTGCGCAACTAGAAGGCTCTAAGTCATTCACTAAAGACTTTTTAGCTCGTCATGCTATCCCAACTGCGGATTATCAAACGTTTGAACAAATCGACCCTGCGCTTGCTTATTTAAAAGAAAAAGGCGCGCCGATTGTAATCAAAGCTGATGGTCTTGCCGCAGGTAAAGGCGTTATTGTTGC
This sequence comes from Pseudoalteromonas sp. SR41-4, assembly GCF_014163985.1. Lineage (NCBI taxonomy): Bacteria > Pseudomonadati > Pseudomonadota > Gammaproteobacteria > Alteromonadales > Pseudoalteromonadaceae > Pseudoalteromonas > Pseudoalteromonas sp. SR41-4. The sequence continues at coordinate 20,418 of NZ_JACJEI010000015.1, forward strand.
CATGACCGAAGTTGAGGCTGAAGATGCTATTCGCGATATGCTAGCCGGTAACGCTTTTGGTGACGCTGGCAGCCGCGTGGTAATCGAAGAGTTCTTAGAAGGTGAAGAAGCATCATTTATCGTGATGGTTGATGGTAAAAACGTATTACCTTTTGCTACCAGCCAAGATCACAAACGCGCTTATAATGGCGATCAAGGTCCGAACACTGGCGGTATGGGTGCATACTCACCAGCGCCGGTGGTAACTGATGAAATCCACCTGCGTATTATGAACGAAGTGATCTACCCAACAGTAGAAGGTATGGCAAGCGAAGGCCATCCTTACACTGGCTTCCTCTATGCTGGTTTGATGATCGATGACTCTGGGACCCCTAAAGTAATCGAATACAACTGTCGTTTTGGTGATCCTGAAACACAACCTATGATGCTTCGTTTACAGTCTGACTTAGTTGAACTGATTGAAGCAGCTAATCGTGTTGAACTTGATAAAACGACGATTGAGTTTGACTCACGCGCAGCAGTGGGTGTGGTACTTGCAGCTCAAGGCTACCCTGATAACTACCCAAAAGGTGATGCAATCAGTGGTCTAAAAGTAACCTACCCAGAAGGCGAAAAAGTCTTCCATGCGGGTACTAAGCAAGACGGCGATAACGTAGTGACTGCCGGTGGCCGAGTATTATGTGCAACGGCACTAGGTAACACAGTGACCGAAGCGCAGCAACGTGCCTACCAACTAGTTGATGAAATTAGCTGGCAAGGTATGGAATACCGTACAGATATTGCTTATCGCGCTATCGCTCGGGAAAAATAGCGCATTGGTATAACCAGTTACTATTTAATAAAAGCGCAGTTCATCTGCGCTTTTTAGTGCTACACTAATTTCAAGGACTAAAAAAAGAACGCTGACAATTGAAAAATAACCATCTTCGCTATCGCTTTATTGCCGTTTTAATACTACTTTTCTTGTTCTATGTAATTGCTAATTTCGCAAGTCATTTAGTCACGCCCACTAGATATACAATCGACAAAACAACTCCCATATATTTATCCCAAAGTTATCTCATTGATGATACAAAAAATCTGCATACTCAGCAGATTTTAGACAACCTAAATAGCTTTACAGCAAAACCTTTTGAGCATATCGATTGGAACTTCACGCCACGTAATTACTGGTTACTAGTAGATCTAGATAATCGTAGCCAACAAAATGAAAAAATTGTCGCTCATTTTGATAATCCAATGGTTGATCATTTAACTGTCTATCACCTAGATAGTCACAATAATATTATAACGACCACTCGACTTGGTGATTTGGAATCTGAACTCTCTCTTTTTCAATACAGCGTGCCGCATATTCGGCTAACAATTACTGCGCAGAGTAAACAAAAGCTACTACTGAAAGTTGATACAACCGGCATAAGTAAAACCCCTGTCAATTTATATGGCGAAGCAGAGTTTCAGGATTTAACCCGCTCACAAACCGCTATTTGGGGAATATTTGTGGGTGTACTTATTATGGCGGCACTTTATAACTTAGTGCTGTTTTTTGGTATTAAAGATCGCGTGTACTTAATCTATATTGGTTACATTATTAGTGCCATCATTTTAATGGGGGGTGTACTTGGTTTTGGTTTTTATCTTTGGCCACTAAGTTGGCAGCTATTTTTTCAAAAATATATTGTTGTTAGCAACTATGCAATTGCTTTATTTACCTTAGCATTCTGCACTATGTTTTTGCGTTACCATAAAGAGCAATGCTGGCGTTATAAACTCAGTATATATTTAATGCTTTTAATGCTTTGTCTAGGTATAAGTTGTTTTTTCATAGCTGAAAATATTGCTGCACCGATATTTTTTGCTGTGTTGGTATTGTTGTACATCGTCTGTATTATTATGATTTACAGAAAATTACGTAGTGGCTTCCGATGGGCTAAGTTCTATGTTGTTTCATGGATACCTCTTATTATTGGTGCAGCCATTCAACCGCTTGAATTAACTGGCGTATTACCTTATAGCTTTGCTATACGCCACGCATTTTTAGTTGCGATACTATGTGAGGTGGTATTAATGGCTATGGCACTTGCGGATAGAGTGCGCTATCAACGAGAAAAGGCGCTGTATCACGCCACTCATACAGAGCAAACCAAACTATTAAATAGTGCCATGCTAAAACAAGCCTATATGAGTTTACAACTCAAGCAGCGCAGAGCAAGCTTATGCTTAATTAGAATTACTGATTTTCATTCACTCAGTCATATTTTAAATCAAACTCAAAGTAGTCAACTTGTTGTTGCTATTGCTAAATCTCTTGAGCTGCAACTGAGTAAAGAGCGTGAATTTATCAATTTAGAGAGCAATCTAGATACCTGTCCGCGGATAGCCGATTTGAGCAACGGTGTGCTGGCATTCATTTCAATTAAAACTCAAAGTGCACAATCACTGCATGATAAGTTAACCAAAATTCGTAAAAGCTTACCTAAACATCATCCGGTGCAAGGGTTTGATTTACAATTAAGCTACGCAATGGGATATTGTATTCTCGACGGTGAAAGTGGCTTTGATACATGGTTGCAAAATGGCTATTTTTCACTAACCGAAGCGCCACAAACAAGCTATCCAAATAATCAGTCAAAATTAATACCTGTCACTATGAACATTAGCTTAGCGGCTGCATTTCAAAATGCCTTAAAAACGAACCAGTTAACTATTTATCATCAGCCGCAAATAGATTTACGCACCGGCCAAACGATTGGCAGTGAAGCCTTATTGCGCTGGCCTAATGCACCTTATGAGCAAATCAATATAGAGGCTTTAATCCTATTAGCCGAACGTACTGGTCTTATCAATAAACTCACACTGTGGGTGCTAGAGCAAGCCTGCCAAGATATCGCTAAGTTTAATCACGCAGGTTTTTTTAAGCATAAAGTAAGCGTTAATTTAAGTGCTAAAAACTTAATGATCCATAATTTAATTGAAAAAATTGAAAACACCTTACTCAAACACAATGTTCCTGCCAAACAACTTAAGTTTGAACTTACTGAGTCAGCTTTAATTGCAAACCAACAGCAAATGATTCACTTAGTTGAACAATTAACCCGCCTTGGTATTGAAGTGATTTTAGATGATTTTGGTACTGGCTATTCGTCACTAAATTGTTTTGTTAGCTACAACTTTTCAACCTTAAAAATAGATAAATCATTTATTATAGGTCTCCCTACTCACAGTGCTAATAGAGTAATTGTTAAGGCTGCGATAGAAATGGCTCATAGCCTAGGTTTAAAAGTCACTGCCGAGGGTGTTGAAGATGTAACAACACAACAACTTTTAAAGGCCATGGAGGCAGACTACGGGCAAGGGTACTATTACTCCAAAGCCATCGCTGTGGATGACTATTTGTTGTGGTTAGCTGAAAATAAACAAGCGAATTAAGTAAAATTGCCACATGTTTAAGGATTACTGATAGAATCCTCTTTTTCACATCTTTAGGGGCGTAAAGATGCAAGGCACTATCAAAAAATTAAAATCATCGCTAACACAACCGATTCAGTATCATTTGCCTGTGGGTGATGAGTTGGTCGATCTTAATGCCTATATTGGCAAGCAGCTTACACTGACTTTTAATGGCGCTATTGTATGTTCTAGCTGCGGTAAAAAAACCAAAAAAAGTTACTCGCAAGGTCATTGTTTTGTATGTATGCGTAAGCTTGCTAGCTGCGATATGTGTATTATGAAACCTGAAACATGTCACTTTGACCAAGGTACTTGCCGTGAACCACAGTGGGGCGAAGAAAACTGTATGATCCCACATTATGTCTATCTTGCGAACACGTCAGGGCTGAAAGTGGGGATCACCCGTCATACACAAATTCCAACCCGCTGGATTGACCAAGGTGCAACGCAAGCACTGCCAATATTCAAAGTACAAACGCGCTTACAATCTGGATTAGTTGAAGTTGCCTTAGCACAATTTATTGCCGATAAAACCAATTGGCGTAATATGCTCAAAGGACAAAGCGATGTCCTTGATTTAAAAGCTGCTGCGGCAGAACTTATTCCACAAATTGCCGATAAACTAAATGAACTTGCAGAGCTCTTTGGTGCTACTGCGATAGAACAACTTGATGAAGAAGTGGTTGATTTAGAGTTCCCTGTTACCGCCTACCCAACTAAAATTAGCTCTTTTAATTTTGATAAAGAGCCAGTTGTGAGTGGTATTCTAAACGGTATTAAAGGCCAGTACTTGATCTTTGATACTGGCGTTATCAACATTCGTAAATTTACCTCTTACGATATCACCGTAGGTTGATTTTGCAGCTGATAAAACTCTAACCATTGCCGCTGCGTTAACGGGCGGCAATAGTAATAGCCTTGGATCACATCGCAGCCTAGCTCCAATAAGTAACTATACTGAGCAAGCTTTTCAACCCCTTCAGCGATAACTTTTAAATTAAGACTATTCGCCATTGCCACTATCGCGGCAACAATCTCACTATTACCGTATTCATCGGGTACTTTAGCAATAAAGCTGGCATCTATTTTTAGTGTATCTATGGGTAATTTTGTAAGGTAACTCAGTGCCGAATAGCCGGTACCAAAATCATCTAGCGCAATCTGTACGCCCATTTTTTTAAGTTGCCACAATTCTCTTTTCGCCTGACTAAATGAGCTAATAAAACTACTTTCTGTTAACTCTATTTCAAGACAATTTCCCGATAAATTATAGCGCTGGAGCATTTTCTCAACGCTACTTGATAAACTCCCCTGACTAAGATGGCAAGCTGAGATATTAATTGCCAACCGACCAGCCGTTATTCCTTGTTGTTGCCATAACGCCAATTGCATGCCAGCGTTATTGAGCACCCAGAGATCCAGCTTTACAATTAGACCTAGTTCTTCCGCCAATGGGATAAACTGTGCAGGCGATATTATGCCAAGCGCGGGATCTTGCCAACGTAATAGTGCTTCAACACCTTTGATAGCTTTACTTCTTAAACACTGTTTAGGCTGAAAATACAGTTCAAACTCATCATTTTCGAGCGCATATTGAAACCGGCTCATCATCGCAAAGCGCTCTAAAGAGCGTGCATTCATCGATGGCTTAAATAACTGAAATGAGTTTCTACCCACTTCTTTAGAGCGATACATGGCAATATCAGCGTGTTTTAGTAAAGTTTCACTATCGAGACCATCATCAGGATAGACCGCAGCACCGATTGATGCCGTCGCGCCTACCTCAAGCCCTTCGAGCTGAAAAGGAGTGTTTAAGTTATTTAAAATTTGATCGGCTAAACTAATCACTGCGCTAATATCATCAATCTCGCATAGCACCACAAATTCGTCGCCACCTAATCGCGCTAAAGTATCACCTTCACACAATACGTTTTGCAGCCGTATTGCCACCATTTTTAATAACTCATCCCCCGCACTATGCCCTAAGCTATCATTGATTTCTTTAAACCGATCTAGGTCAATAAACATCACTGCTAACATGTCGTTATTTCGATGTGCAGCAGCTAATGCCATGGTTAATCTGTCATTAAATAAGCGTCTATTAGGTAAGCCTGTTAGCTCATCAAAATAAGCTAACTGAACAATTTTGTCTTCTGCAGTTTTACGTTCAGTGATATCGCTAAAAATCGCCGCATACACTAGCTCATCATCATTTGGCTCGCGGATAGCAATAATAGTTAGCCATTCAACATACAAATCACCATTTTTTTTACGATTGCATATTTCCCCTTGCCACACACCAGTTTGGGTAATTGATTGCCACATTTTTACGTAGAAATTTTTACCGTGCTTTCCGGAGCTTAGAATTCTAGGGTGTTTGCCGACCACTTCATATTCTTGATAGCCGGTAAGCGCGGTAAAAGCAGGATTAACCTGCATGATCACACCATTTTGTTGGGTGATCATAATACCATCTAGCGAGGCATCGATTATTTTATTCGCGAGATACAAATTACGCTGTGAATGCTGAAGGTCTATATCACGTTGTTCAAGTACTTTTTCAAGCTCACTGTAATAGGCGCTTTCTATTTCATTAACAAGATGCTCAATGGCGAGCACTCCCTTAATCTCCAAATCATCAGTGACCACTAAATGACGCACATTGTTGGTAGACATTAATCGATACGCATCGAATAAACTGCTTTTTGAGCTTACCCGATACAAGGGCCGACTCGCAAAGCTCCAACATGACGCATTACTATCGGGTTCGACAATCAAATGCAGTAAATCTCGCTGGGTGATAATGCCATGTTCGTCTTGCTGCTGGTTATACACTAAAATAACTTGGGCGGTTCGCTCGCGCATCATTTCAACGCCTTCACTGAGCATCAAATAACTAGGTACCACTAACACATTTTTATGATATTGCTCTTTGATTGGTCTAAATTGTAAATAGTGATCAAGCCCTTGATTACGTACAATATCACTGATACTAATAACGCCGCATGGTAGATCATTGTTATCAATAACTAATAAATGGCGAACATTGTGTTGATAAAAAATAAGCGCGGCATCACACAATAATTGCTGACAGGAGATTTTCAATACCGGACTGCTCATTACGCTTTGAATTTCAATATGTTTAAGGTTGCTGTCAGTAAAGTCTAGTTTAATGCAATCGGCTTCTGTCCAAATACCAACGATTGCTTGCTGTCGTTTTACAAAAATTGCGCTTATATTATGAACCTGCATCAACCGTACAGCATCAACTAAAGAGGTATCGGTGGAACAACATACTAATTTCCTAGAAAAAATATCTGATACCTGTTGAGGGTGGCGAGTTTGTTTCATAATATTCGTCCTTAGTATAATACGAACTATAATTATATTATTATATTGCTCGCGCTATTTGATACAGGACAATAAATGCATGCATACTTACTTCCCTTACTTGATATGTAGTGACAACGAGCTAGAAATTATTAATGAACAACGAGATTTAAATGACTATCTACACAGTTTAACCGCTGAACAACAGCAACACTGTGTGATATTGAATAAACAAGGCGAATATTTTGATTTAGCATTTAACCTTGCAACACCGCTGACTAACATAGAGTTAGCTCGCAGAGTAACGCAGCACTTAGCACAAGAAGGACACTGCTGCTTAACTAAAATAACGAGCCTAACAGCTCCACAAGCATTTGATCTATTAGGAATAAAATAGCACGTTTAGTTGCATCAGCCGTTTTATCCATGAGTTTAGTCGCGTGTAGTGGCAGCGATAACAATAAAGAACAGCAAACCCCACTAGCGACTTCTACACCGGTAACCTAGTATTTACAGTTTATTTATTACAAATAAAGAAAAAGGTTACTACCATGAACACGCCTTTAATATTGATTTAACGCATATCGTTTACAGTGATAAAAATGATATTATAAACATCTCGTTATACTCAGCTCAGTAAGGCAGATAGCAATGAGTACACCTAATTTATCAAGACGCATGCGCAGGCTTCGCCACAGTGATGCAATGCGACAGCTAGTACGCGAATTTGATTTTAATATTGGCGATCTTATCCATCCTATTTTTATCGAAGAGTCGTTAACTGAAAGTCTAGAAATATCCACTATGCCTGGTATACAGCGCATTCCTGAACATGCATTAGCCCAAGAGATTACTGAACTGCATAGATTAGGAATTCAGTATGTTATGCCTTTTGGCATATCGCATCATAAAGACAGTGTTGGCAGTGATACATGGCACGATGATGGTTTACTGGCACGTATGATTAAAACAATCAAACAAACATGCCCCGAGATGATGGTAATACCCGACATTTGTTTTTGTGAATATACAGATCATGGACACTGTGGCGTTGTTGAAGATAATCAAGTTTGTAACGACCAAACTGTTGCTAACCTTGTAAAGCAGAGTGTATGCGCAGCAAAAGCAGGTGCCGATATGCTAGCCCCATCTGCGATGATGGATGGTCAAGTTAAAGCTATTCGAGCAGGCCTTGACAATGCAGGGTTTGAACATGTTGCCATTTTAGCTCACGCCATTAAATTTGCTTCATCTTTCTATGGTCCATTTAGAGCTGCTGTTGATTGTGAATTAAGTGGTGATCGCAAAGGCTATCAAATGGATTACGCAAATATTCGTCAAGCGCTTCAAGAAGCCCTTCTTGATGAACAAGAAGGCGCTGATATTCTAATGGTGAAACCAGGCACGCCCTATCTTGATGTCCTTAGCAGCTTGAGAGAGAAAACAAACTTACCTTTAGCTGCCTACCAAGTTGGTGGTGAGTATGCCGCTATTAAATTTGCAGCATTAGCAGGTGCCCTTGATGAAAAGAAAGTGATATTTGAAACACTGACCGGCTTCAAACGTGCAGGCGCTGATTTAATAGTGAGTTATTATACAAAACAAGTTGCACAGTGGTTAAAAGAATAACCGTGGTAATTTTTAGGGCATGTAACATTTTAGAACACGCTAACCCTATATTGGCTTAGTTTAAACCTACGTAAATATCTTAACGTGTTACATGCGCAAAAATTAAAAAACAAAACTTGATCTCGTAAATCATAATTTGTCTTGTTTTATAGAGTGAGGATAAGTAATGTTTGCTGTGTTTTTACAAATATTGCTCATAGATAACCGATAAAAAGAGTCAATAATCACCACAACTTTGCAGAATCAAGGAAGTACACCATTAAAACTGAGTAATGGTAAGCAGATCATAGCAAATGGGCAACTTGACTTTATCGATATAAACCAAGTTGATGCAACGCAAACCAACGTAGGCAAGTTACCCGAGAGTATGAATAAACTTCCTTCTGTTTAATCATTTTCAACAGCAAATTACCTCGTTCATCGCAACGCCTTAGCGCGTTACAACAACCTCACCACGAAGATAGTAATTATTTTTATCGTAAGCATCCGAATTCGTTTGTTCATCATATTGAGTGACCGTAAAGCTGGCTGCATGTATCTGTGGCATCGGCTTTGCTGACTCATATTGTGTAACGTAATAAACAATCTCACCACTTCTGTAGTAGTTGCGCTCAAACACCTCAAAATTAACAGGTTCAGCGCCTATCAATATATGGCTATCTTCCCCATTTAAGTAAAAAATATGCTGATTATCGCTGGCAAAATTTTCATCTAATCGTGAAAAACTGGCGGTATCAATATCAACATCCGCTAAAATAGCGAGACCTTGATAAAAGATATGTTGCCCGTCTTTCCCATAACTATCATCAATAGGGACAAATGACTGCGCATCTATGTTATGCATGGGTTCATCGTGATGGTAAATGACCTGATTTCCCTCATGCCCTGAGATATTCCAAAAACTATAATAATCATATGCTGAATAAGTGCTAGGATCTGCGCCCTCAACAATACGCTCGCCTTTAATCACCTGAGTATCGTTAAGCCAATAAAGATCACTGCCAATTATCTTAGCGTGCAAGTTTTCAAGGTTAACACCACTCACAGCTTGACCGCTGTAGTAAAGATGCTGTTTATCTTTAGCGTACAGTTGAGCATCATAGGTATTTAAATCAGCTTGACTGTAACTGATAAAGCTTTCAGCATCAGCGTGTTCCATTAACTTAGCATTATAGTAAACACGCTGTTCGACCACACAGTAGCCACCATTGGCAACACCTTGAAGCAGATTCTTAACCATACTGGTATAGCCAAATATCGTAAATAAAAATCCGATAACAACGACACTTATCAGTGCCATCTTGTAACTGTTAATGCCAAAATAACTACCACCAAATAAACCAATCAACAAAAATAACGGTACCGGATAGCTTAAAAATAATAAGGCTGTTAATACCGCTTGCTTGTTATTCGTCGCGCCAGGGGCACCGAACATCATCGGCGACATCATCATCATGCTTCCCCAAAAGCACAGTGCCAACGTGACTAAGATATTAATTACTACAGACATTATCTTCCTTGTTTAATTAGTTGTATTGGTATCATACAACAACCAATATTTTTACTTAATTGTAGAATGAAAATAAAGCTACTCTTCTGCTTCTGCAAACACTCTAATATGTTCTACAGCGCTTCGCCCTAGCGCAGATAAATTATATCCTCCTTCTAAAAAAGAGATAATCCCTTTACAGCCAGTACTTTTTACCATGTCACACAGCTGTTGTGTCAACCAGGCATAATCAGCCTCAACAAATTTGAGGCTTGCCATATCATCTTCAAAATGCGCATCAAACCCTGCGCTGATAAACAATAATTCTGGCTTAAACTCTGCTAATTTAGGTAACCACTGTTGGTTATACAACGTTTTTAAATCATTGCCATCGCTTGCTATGGGCAACGGTGAATTAACCAATGTATCGTTATTTTCAACGGCGGTATTAGGGTAAAAAGGATGCTGAAATAATGAGCAAAGCAACACATTGTCATCATCGATAAAAATGTCTTGCGTGCCATTACCGTGGTGAACATCAAAATCGACAATCGCAATGCGCTTAATCCCTTTACTTTGCGCGTACTTCACCGAAATTGCTAAGTTATTAAACACACAAAAGCCGGCAGAGGTTGTACGGTTTGCATGATGACCCGGTGGCCGTACGGAGCAAAATGCGGCATCGAGGTTATCCGCTAATATTTCATCGACGGCTAATAGCCCTGCCCCTACCGCCCGCTCAATTGCCAAAAATGACTCTGGGCATAACCAAGTGTCGCCATCAAGTGATACTAAACCTTGTTCCGGGAGGGTGTTTTCCACCAGCGATACAAGGGCCTCATCATGGGCTAATAAGTAATGCTCACGTAATGCTTTAGGCGCTTGCTTTTGCTGCACGGCAATATCCAAGCCACTGGCCAAAAGACGATCGGTAATAGCATCTAAGCGCTCAGGACACTCTGGATGATCCGCGATCATTTTGTGTTTACGGCAAAAAGGATGAGAAATAATCGCAGTACGCATAAATGCTCCAAATGAGTTAACGACTGTAACTATAACAAAGCCACCCTTTGGTGGCTTTGCGACTTTGGTTTACTATTTAGCTTGCAAATGAAGATTTCTAAAATCAAAACTGAAATCAGTCACCGCTGTTGATACTGCACGCATTGTCGCTTCATTCACACGATTTTTAGTGCTCATATCAAAGCTAATATACGCATCAGCTTCGAGTAGCTTTTCATCCCACTTGACGATAAATGTGTTGCCCGTGTAATGCTCAAGCTGCCCTTTTAAACGTTTAGTATGCGTGAAATCAATACGTAACTTACCGTCTAGCTCTTCAATAATAACATCACCATACCAATCATCGTGCAAAGTGCCGGTGTAGCTAATATTTGGTAACTGTGGTTGATAGTCTGCAGGAGCGTCCGGTTTAGCATTAGCATACGCTTTTTGCTTACCTTCAAAATGCTTTTTAGCCAACTCTGCTACCCAATCTTTATCTTCAAGTTCAAGGGCGTCTTCAAGCACTTCATGAGTAATAGCAGAGAGCGCACCGAATGCTTGCTGATTAGATAAAATAACAATCCCGAGGTTTTTCTCAGGCAATAACGTCACCTGCGATACCATTCCTAAAATACCACCACCATGGCCTAATTTTTTAATACCGTGGTAGTCTTCAATGCTCCAACCTAAACCATAACCTCTAAATTGCTGATGATAAGCCTCATAAGCGCTTTTTGACGCCAGTGAGGTAATATGTGGATGCCACATTTGCTCTTGTTGTTTTTCACTAAACAACTGCTCGCCATTTGGCATTTTACCATGGGCTAATTGTGTACGTAGCCATTGGCTCATATCATTCACACTGGATGCAATAGCGCCGGCACCACGAAAATCTTCTAAGTAATTAACGAAAAATGGATGTAATTGACCATCCATAGGAATATGACCCGTTGCCCAGTTCTTATTACTTTTTGGAATACGCGAAAAACCGGCGCGTGAGTTATCCATGTGCAAAGGCTGGAGAATATTCTTTTCAATATAATCATTCCAGCTCATACCTGAGACCCGCGCGACTACCTCGCCAGCGGTCACAAACATCAAGTTGTTATAAGCGTATGTGCTGCGAAAGCTACTAGCTGGTTTTAAATATTTAAGGCCTGCGAGAATTTCTTCGATTGATTTATCGGTGTCAGGCCAAATCATTAAATCCCCTTGGCCTAACCCTAAACCACTACGGTGACTTAATAAATCACGGATCGTCATTTCGCGGGTTACATAAGGGTCGTATAAACGAAATTCAGGAAGGTGATCAATTACCTTGTCATCCCAACTGAGCTTTTCTTCATCAACTAATTTTGCCAATGCCGCAACCGTAAATGCTTTAGTATTTGATGCAATACCAAATAAGGTGTCTTTATTCACCTTACTACCTGTATCTAAGTTACTAACACCAAAGCCTTTAGCAAAAATAACCTTATCGTTTTCAACAATCGCCACGGCCATACCCGGCACATCAAAGCGCGCCATTGAATTTTCAATCACTTGATTAATGTGCTTGGTATCAATATCGGCGTAGCTATTAAATGCACAGCCTGCTAATAAGGTGGCCGCAATCGCTAGTTTAGTTAATTTCATAACAATCCTTGGAGTTATCATTTTAGTTTTTATTTTTGATGTACAGCAAACTCAATGGCTGCACGCGCACTGTCGCTATCTTGGCAGGTTGGCCGAGACTTTATGGCATCACTGTACGCATTTGGCACACCAGCTTCAAGCGCACCGCGATGAACGTGCTGCATATACCAATCGTAAGGCAGTATCTGAGCATCAGTGGTGTTGGCAATATAACAATGCGCCGCTACTTGTTGCCCATCAAGTAATGTTACTTGAATATCTACGCAGTCATAACGAGGCCCTTCGATGGCGTCTAAAATCGTTTTTTCTGCGTCATTGAGTTGATATACCACGCCATATACTTGCGCGTTCTTATCATTTGATGGGCGTACATTGCCTTTTCCTGAGCCATCAGTACTTACCATATCAAAGGTTAACTCGTAACCGGCTAGTATTGCCGTACCAATACGAGTAGCGTTTGGTAAACGCGCCAACAAACGACTCGACGACATATTTGAACCAAACGAAAAATTATATACAGCCATATTCACCTACTACAGATTTCTGTTAAAACAACACTTACACTACAATTCTTATTGCTAGAGCGATCAAAATCACGCCAATACCACGGTCAAACCAATAGCCACTTTTTTGAAAAAAACCGCGAACACTAGGCTTTGATAGCACCAAGGATAGAAACGAAAACCACGCCCACGTTGCCAATGCCATATACAGCCCATAGCCTGCTTGCACAATTAATGGCGTTGATTGGCTGATCACTAAAGTAAACAACGACATAAAAAATAACGTGGCTTTTGGGTTTAACGCATTGGTTAAAAAGCCGCGACGAAATGCAATCCAACTGGATTCAACACCTTGAGATTGAAAAACAGTTTCTTGCTGCGCTGGCGCCGGTCTAGCACTTCTAAGCGCTTGCACACCAATGTAGGCCAAGTATGCACCCGCTAAATATTTTAATGCCATAAATACGTTTGGTGATTGCGTTAATAAAACCGCAACCCCGAGTAAGCAATAACTAACATGTAATAAAATAGCCAGGCCTACCCCAAAGCTGGTCCACAATGCATTACGACGCCCCTGCTGAACACTTTGTTTAAGCACAATGGCAAAATCTGGGCCGGGGCTTGCTACAGCAAAAAAGTGCGCCAGTGCAATCAATAAAAACTCATCTAAATAAGCCACGATTACCCCGCTTTTTTATCATCAAGCGCTAACAACAACGGATTAGCAGTACTATTAACTAAGGCTTTTATTTCTTTTTGCGCCTTTTTGAATTGGCTGCGTAAGTGCGGCTTTAAATGCTTTTTAGAATCTTTATAGCCTTTAAAGTGGCAAATAAGGGCATGCATAAATAAGGTTTGCGGTTCACTAAGTGCAGCTTGCCTGTTCGCATAGGGGTTGTAACACGAGCCACAGCCCCCTTTAAACTGATATACCGTATTGCTCATCATTACCCCAAAACCTAAAAAACATGCCACGGCATCGGCGGCCTGTGGTAAAAACTCTTTACCGCCTGGTGGTAACACGCCCACATGGTGGATCATAATTGTCGCTAAAGTACCGGCAAAGCAGGCCACTAAATCTTGTGGCTGATTAATTTGATTTGGATTAAATGACACATTAACCGTATGGCTTGGCGGCACAATTAATTGGCTATTATCACCACGTAACTGATTACTAAAAGCAAAATGAGGAAATACTTGCGGCTGCAATTGCTGTGGAGCCACCAGCGTAATTGGCCAAGCTTGCAGCCCCGCATAGCCAACCACTCGCTCAAACACTTTACTGGCCATTTCTTCAATGCTTGAAACCGCATCGGGAAAGCATTGGTGGTTTGGCAAAACTAATTGCGAGTTATTAATGAAATAATCGCTGTCAAAATTTTCCACCGCCCACACAAAAGTATCAATCAGCCATTGCTGCTCTTGTTCATCTAATAAAGGTTTGCTTTTAAATAACGCTAACATAGTTTGCTCTTTTGCTTATTCTTGCTCTTGTGCCCATGCCCATGCTTGGGTGTTATACAATGGCACAGTGGATAACGCATGATGATGACTGCCGGTTGACTCTTTAGTTGAATACGACAGATATAACAGAGTTCGCGTTTGCGCATCATAAATTCGACGCACTTTTAATGATTTAAATAAAATACTTTTTGATGATTTAAATACCACCTCACCCGACTTACTACGGTCAATCGCTTGTAATTGGTCGGCAGTAATTGGTCCTGTTTGGCGACACGCAATAGACATATCAGACGGATCAGCAAAATCTAAGTTTGCTTCGATATGGCTAATATGGCAGGTTACGCCTTTTACTAGAGGGTCTTGTTGCGAGTTAACTTTAATATCTTTAGTGGTAAATAATCCCAAACTAACTGATGCAACATCATCAGAGCAGCCCGCTAAGGTGATCAATAAACCTGTCAATACGCCTATCATTATAGGTTTCATATATTACTTGCTCCATGTAGGGGTAAACGATTCGTGGCTTACATTTAATATTCAGCTATGTTTCAATACTAACTTAAATTAATCACAACAACGAGCACGACACCATGAAAAAAGTATTTGTTTTACTGTGCTTACTGTTAGTAAGTCAGAGTGCGTTAGCTGGTTACTCACTGAGTATTTATACTGGTAAAAGCTTTAATCAATCATTAGAAACTAAAAACGGTTTAGCAATAGAGCTCAAAGATAGTAACCATCTTGCTTTTAGTATTGATAGAACAATTGACTCAGCTCGTTATGGTTTTTACTTTTCAAACACCGAAAGTGACTTTCAATCCTCCCCTGATAAAAACGTTGAAATGCAGTATTTTATGTTTCAAAGTGCTGTTGAAGTCCCTTTAAGCAACCACATTAATAGTTATGTCGGCGCACAAATTGGTGCAAATTACATAAGTCCTAACTTCGCCAGCTCTGATACTTTCTTTGCCAGCGGCCTGTATGGCGGTTTAGAATACTTATTTAGCGATCAAGCTCGCATCTTATTTGAAACTCGCTGGCTTGCAACGATCGTCAATAATGCCAGTAACGTTTCATGTACATTACCAACAGACGAAAACAAGCAATGCTTGTGGCATTTTGATGGTGATGTACTCAATCAGTTTCAAACCAGCTTAGGTTTCACATATCGTTTTTAGGGGAGCAAATAGATAACATGCCACATATCATCATTGAACATTCTGAAGATTTACCGGTATTACCGCAGGTATTGGTTGAAAAAATTCATCAAGCAACGTTTAACAGTGGCTTGTTTGAATTAGCAACGATTAAAACTCGCGCTATAGCCTATACACATTATCAATTGGGCGATGGTAAGGAAGGTTTTATCCATATTGGCGCACACATTATGCAAGGGCGTACAATTAAACAAAAGCAACAACTCAGCGAGCAGTTGTTAGACTGTTTAAAAATATACTGCCGAGAATCAGACAGCTTAAGTGTTAACGTTCACGATATGGAACACGAAATTTACCGAAAGTGTTAAACAGCCTCTAGGGTAAATATTCAGCTTTAATACGCTTAATATCAATTTGTGGTGATTTATACGAGGTATACACTAACCAGCCTATATTTTCGATATAGGTCAAACCTGAGCTGCGGCTAAATGCACGCTCAGGTAAACGCATCAAATCATGCTGACTTTGCGTAGAAAAATCATAATAACTCAAACGGTAATCGTCCCGTTCTACATTGAAGTAATATACTCTTGATAACGCCTGAGTTGCTCCCTCAACATAGTACCAAGATGAATGATTAGACAAATTAATAGATTCAACAAGTAATTGCGCATGGCCACTATCAGGCTGTTTTATCCATAATTGTTTGGCTGCAATATCTGCAAAAATTAACGCTCCATGCTTATCCTCATACGCATACATTGTTGATTGCTCAATCGCTTTACCTAAATTATCGCCTTTGAGATTAAACCGGTATAACTCATTATTATTTGAGGTCAATATACTCTTACTATCCGGCGCCCAGCTTGGTTTGCCATGATAATTAAGGCCTGTATTTATTTGGCTGCTACTTTGTGAATTAAAATCATAAATTCGAAGGCTATTCACTTCATTTTTAGATACGACAAATGCTATATAACGTCCATCTGGTGACCAAACAGGACTATAAATAGTGGCATTTAACTGAGTTAGTTTCTTGCGTTGTGTGCCATCCTTATTGGCAATCCACAACTCTGTCGTGCCTGATTCATTTGACACAAATACCAATTTATTTTTAGTAGCACTGTAATCAGGAAAACGCGTATTAAAATGTGTAGATAAAACAGGAAATGGAGAGCTCGCCACCACATTATTTGTTTCAACTCGCATCAGCGTAGAGTCGATATCCCATTGGTGAAAATACAAACTGCCGTCTTGGCTGTATTCTGGATAACTTAATCCGTCAATGTGCGCATCAACTAAGCGCCCAGTTGCTAATTCATAAAAATAACCATGCCGCTTACCTTGATCAACCCCAGAAAAAACCAACAAATCTTTACTCGGGTGCCAATCCACACCACGAATATCAACAAATCCCGAGGTCAATTGCTTAGCATTGCCAGTAGCAATTTCAACTAAAAATAGCTCTTCGTAGCCGGAGGCTAAATTTCGCGATACCACGAGCTGTTTACCATCCGGCGAAAATACCACTGATTCATCATTAAAATCACAGTTCCCAGAGCAAGGCACTCGTGTTATTGCTAACTCACTTGATTGAAGATCAACAATATTTAGCTGTGTTTGTGCGTGATCATTTTTATCATCACTGATAAATACCAGCTGATTACCTGCGGCGTTAATATCAAGATCGGTGCTTCGGCCTTGACCGCATGTTGCCAACACCCTTGTTACTGCTGTCGTTAAATTTTGTTTAACTATTTCACACTGCCTTTGCTCATCTCGCCGATAATAAAATATATTATTTAAATCATGACTAAATACAGCACGTCCCTCAAGAAATGAGCTCTCAGTTAAGGCTATAGCCGCTTGTTCAGGTGAAAATAAATCTCGAAGATAAAGGTTTGCTTGCTGTCCAGGGCGACGCCAAGAATAAACAATAAAATGGCTGTCGTTTGAAATTGCCGGAAATAACTCCCGACCTGGGCTCGTGGTAATGGTTTCAACATGTTCAGATAAAGATGTGAACTTTAACGGCTCAAGACTCGGAATTTGCCGCTTAAAATAAAAAAACGCAAGACATACCATAACGGTAGCCACCATGACTGCAATTTTAACACTACTAAAAAGTACTTGTTTACTCTTTTTTATTTGCGTTAACTGCGGCTTTACTTCTGATTTTAGCTTTTGAGTATCTAAAAATACTGGTTGCTGTGCCAAGCGATAGCCTGTTTTGCGAACTGTAGCAATATAAGCATGAGCAGGGTCTAGTTCTTTAAAGGTTTTACGCAAATGCCAGATTGCATTGGTCAGCGCTTTTTCACCGACAAATTGATTACCATCCCAGACACCATCGATTAGATCTTCACGAGTAACAAGTTCTGGATAACGCATAACAAGAAAACACAGCAACTCGACAAATTTAGGTTGCAATACACATTCACTCTCACCACATAACAGCTTATTTTCAATTGTATTAACTTCGCACTGCCCTAAGGAAAATGACTGGTTAGTTTTCATAAATAACGTATTTACACCTTATATTTAGAAGTCTAGAAGGTTAACCTTTTATTGGCACAAAAAGCAAAATAACGCGATAGACAGCATAATTACAATTTACCAACCATTCGATTGAATAAACTCAACCATATGATAATAAAGGAATAGATATAAAATAGATGTAAAATAGGGATATAAACGAGATACCTTTCATTGTGTTTTTGTTCACGATTATTTAAAACAACTCACGAATATACCCAAATCACCTCAAGATGCAGAATTCAGTGTTTTACAGGAGCTTAATATCAAGGCGTTACTTTGCAACAATGACAGTCCCTTTTAACAAGAGAGTAAGTGTCTGTGAAACGCCCAAAGGGTTGGTTTAAAAGCGGATTTATACTTCGTTATTGATTTTAACAATAGAGCCAATCAATGCCTTGCCTAAATCGCTTTTAATTCTAACTGAAACTCACATCTGAGCTGGTTTGGGTATAAACCCATTCGCTAATGCATTAGTTGCTGTACTTTGAACTGCCCTTCAAAGATTACTAATACATTAGTTTTATCAAGATTCAATATGTAAGGGAAATCTGTGAGCAGTATATTAACAAAAAAATGCGCATTAGCACTGGCGATCACAGCAAGCTTTTCAGGCCAATTAATTGCAAATGATAAACAAATTGAACATCAATTAACGCCAAATAAAACAACGATAAAAGAAGAGAAACAAGAAGCCCCTGAAAAAATAGTGGTGACTGGCTCTCGCT
Source organism: Pseudoalteromonas sp. SR41-4 (assembly GCF_014163985.1). Classification (NCBI taxonomy): domain Bacteria; kingdom Pseudomonadati; phylum Pseudomonadota; class Gammaproteobacteria; order Alteromonadales; family Pseudoalteromonadaceae; genus Pseudoalteromonas; species Pseudoalteromonas sp. SR41-4. Next base: position 39,343 of record NZ_JACJEI010000015.1, read on the forward strand.
TAAAGCGTGATAGTTTTTCTGTTGCCACACCACTAGTGACTATGGATCGCGCGGCGATTCAAGACACTGGTTTAGGTAACTTATCTGATGTTCTTGTTGATAACATGCCTGCACTTAGCCAAAGTATAGGCAACAATACAAGTCAATCGAGTATTTCTGGCACTGGCCTTTCAACCGTTCAATTACGTGACTTAGGCGCTAATCGTACCCTTACTCTTATTGATGGTCGCCGTGTAGTGTCAAATAGCTACGGCGGTAACTATGTAAGCTTAAATACCATTCCAAGTGGCATGGTTGAACGTGTTGAAATAATCAGTGGTGGCGCATCTGCAACTTATGGAGCCGATGCAGTCGCTGGGGTCGTCAATATAATTACCCAATCAAAAAAAGAAGGCTTTGATTTTCAGGCTCGTGGTGGCCAAACCACTGAAGGTGGCGGTAAAGAGTTTACTCTTGATTTAAACTACGGCGATTCATTTGCTAATAATAAAGGGTATGTGTTTTTTAGTGCTAACTGGGACCGCGATTTTGGCATTAGTTACTATGATCGCGATCGTGCAAAAATAGAAGCCGCACATAGCTATAATAACACTCTTATGTGCAATCAAATGATGACCGAAAGTGGCTCTAAATGTATGCGTGACATTACTCAAGCTGATTGGGTAAGTAAAAGTGATGGCACCTTAGGCGGCGTTTTTCTAGAAAACAATAACAACGAAACGCAATTTTGGTATGACGGTCAAACACTGCGTGATGACTGGAAAGGCAATGAAGAAATATACGGTATTAACTCAAATCAGTACGTAATGCTGGATGTACCAAGTGATAACCTGTCAACAGCTGTAAAAATCGATTTTGATATCAGCGACGACATCATGAGTTACTTCCAACTGCAATATAGTAAAAGTGGCTCGTTCAACAGTAAGTCACCTGAAGATGAATATGAGGGTGCATTCGTACCGCGTTATGATGCTGTAACAGGCGATCCAATCGCAGATATCGCACCGGGCTACATTCCAATTAATAACCCGTATGTGCCACAACAAATCTTAGACGCAAATCCATACAAAGACCGCATTTATTGGGATCGTCGCTTTGGCGAAGTCGGTAATATCAGTACTGATAATGACCGTACCACTATCCGGACATGGGCAGGCCTACAAGGTACTATGTTTAATCACCAATGGGATTGGGATGTATCAGCCGGATATGGGCAATTTAAACAGCATCAAATCCGTAATAATGAACTGAATGTAATAAATTTAAATCAAGCATTACAAGCGGAGAAACTTGCTGATGGCTCTATTCAATGTATAGATGAAGCAGCCCGTGCAGCAGGCTGTGTACCAATCAATCTATTTGGTGAAGGTTCAATTACTCCAGATATGGCCGACTGGATCCGTAGCAACCCGATTATTGATACAAAGATTCAGCAATATACAGTGATGGGTTACATCACAGGTGATTTATTTGAATTACCAGCAGGGAGTGTTTCTGCGGTATTTGGTGGCGAATATCGTAAAGATAGCCAAAGCTTAGATACCAGTGAGGACATGAAAGTTGGCGGTATTACGTTTAACGTTGTTCCTTCGTTTTATGGTGAAGTTGAAGTCTATGAAGCCTTTGCAGAATTGGCGATTCCACTACTAAAAGATGCCCCTCTTGCAAAAAGCTTATCCGCTGAAACCTCGTTACGCTTAGCTAATTACAGCATGGAAAACGTCAATACTGTAGCCAGCTATAAACTAGGTTTACTATGGCAGCCAGTTGATGGCTACATGGTACGCGCAAATTATGCTCGCGCACAGCGCGCTCCAACGATTACCGAATTGATGTCTCCACCGCGTGGCGATTTCGACTCATATGATGATATTTGTGATGGCTTAACGGCGACCTCAACTAAGCCAGGTCATGATAATTGTCGTTTAGAGCCAACTCTTGCTAAACAGCTAGCTGAGGATCCTAACTTTAAATTCGACAGCGAAGATAACAATTATTCTCCAGGTACAGGTAACCCTAACCTTAAAGAAGAAACGGCCGATACCTATACCTTTGGTGTAACACTATCACCGGAGTTTTTCCGTGGTTTTAATCTCGCCATCGATTACTACGATATTGCCATTATTGATGCGATTGATGAGATCAGTAACGAAAATATTATGAATGAATGTTACGATTCTGAAGCAGCTTGGGGTAGCAATAATGAGTTCTGTAATGATATCACCCGAAATAACGAAGGTAACATTATCAAAATTCTACAGCGTGAATATAATTTAGATGAGCTGACAGCCCGTGGTTATGATGTAGTCGCGACTTATGATTTTGATATTGGTAGTTATGGCGAAGTATCTTTAAAGCTTGACTACAATCACGTTATTGAAAACTCACAAACCTATGAAGGTTTAGATGGCAATAACGTAGTTACTCATTATGCTGGATATGGTCGCAGTAAAGACAAAGCCGCGATGTCAATTGCATGGAGTTTGGATGACTTGCGTATTCGTTGGCGTACCAACTTCTTGGGCTCTTTTAAAGCCGATCAACAAGATGAAAAAGATTACCTAACGGCCGTGTTAGAAAACAATGAAAACTGTGCCGCTGCAAGTGCAGACTGTATTTCCAACCCAGAGCCTCTTGCTTATCAAGACTACGGCTCATATATAAAGCATAGTTTATCAGCTTCTTACACTATGGCCTTAACTTCAAACAGCGACTTACGCGTGTTTGGTGGAATTAATAATATATTTGATAATAAAGGCGCATTCTACCCAAGTGGCAACGGTAATTATTACAGTGGATATGGCGGTGGTACTGGTCGTTATATGTACTTAGGTGCGCAATATAGTTTTTAAATGATAGCGTCTAAAATTTATTGCTAACGAAGCGTTAATGATTCGTTAGTTTTATAACTACTAGGTTGTTGTCAAAGGTACGTATCGCAAGAACGTACCTTTTTTATTTAAACCTAGAACCAGTTTTGCATTTCTATTAATCTTGACTCGGTGCGTGCGTATTCAAATGCCAGCTTTTTACCTTGATATAAATCAGCAATGCCAACCTCGCTACTCAGTATCAATAACTTGCCACGGTCGTAAAATTCATCCACTAAAGCAATAAAGCGTCGCGCTTCATCGTCTAGTGTATGTTCTTGTAAATCTTGTTTTTCACGCTGATAGCTATCTTCAATACCATGCACTATTTGCTTACCTGTTGCCGCAGCGCCCATTACTGGCACATTACAGATATACACACGCTGATAGTACTTTGCTAAATGAATATAATCAGCGGTACTACGCGGGCCTGAGCACAACGCCATAAAATCAAACATAATGGCATTATTGCTGAGCCTTAAACACGCCAGTTTACGCCCGTAAATAGAAATATCAGTTGCTGTTTGTAAGTTATCTGCAAAAGCCAAAAAATCAGCATCCAGTTCAGAGTTAGCCGAGCTGTTAAAATAATGAGTTGCGTGCTTACCAAAACGAAATCGGTGGTCAACAGAGCCTGTGACATTAATAATATGACAATGCGCTTTAATTAACGCTATGGTGGGTAAAAAGCGCGCTCGCTGCAAGCCGTTATAATAAAGCTGCTCAGGTTGACAATTTGACGTAGCAACCAAAATGATGCCTTTGGCAAACAAGGCTTTAAATAGGCCGGCCATGATCATAGCATCGCCAATATCAGAGACAAAAAACTCATCAAAACAAATTAATTTAAGCGTTTCTGACCACTCATTTGCTATTTTATCCAGCGGGTTTTTAACCCCTTGCAACTGTCCTAGACGAGTATGTACTTGAGCAATAAAATGATGGAAGTGTAAACGTGTTTTTTGTTTAATTGCTACAGTCTCAAAAAACACATCCATTAGCATCGATTTACCCCGTCCAACAGGTCCATACAAATAAATGCCTTGCAAAGATACCGATTTTTGCCACCAATGATGCGGTTTATCAATGGCAATTGCGAGATTGTCTAGTGCATTCACCGCTGCTAATTGGGCATCATCAAATTGCAATTTACCGGTGGCTATTTGCTGTTGATAATATGCTAATATTTGTCCACTGTGTACTGTCATGCGTTATCACGATCCGTTATACTCGCCGCCATTGTAGTCGACTAGAAGTGTGAACCCAATGAAATTCCCTTGCCGCCTAGATAAATTTATTAGCCATCTAGCAGAAACGCCACGCACCAAAGCGAGAGCAGGAATAAAGCGTAAAGATGCCAGCGTAAATGGCGAGGTGATCAGCGCTTATGATCATCCAATCACAGCGACAGATAACGTATTATGGCAAGGTAAGCCGCTAGTTTTTCTAGGTAAACGCTATTATATGCTGAATAAACCGGTCGGTTATGTATGCGCCAACAGTGACGAGTTACACCCAACGGTATTTGATTTACTCGATGAACCTAACATGAGTGATTTTCATGTTGCAGGTCGGCTTGATCTCGATACAACTGGGCTTGTGATCATTACCAATGATGGCGATTGGTCACATAAAATCACCTCCCCAAAACATAACAAATTTAAGACTTACCTGATTGAAACACAAGAACCTCTAACGGATGATGCGCTGGAAAAACTTCGCCAAGGAGTGCAATTACACAACGAAAAAGAACTAACCAGACCCGCAATTGCAGAGCAACTTGCCACATATCGTATGCGTCTGTCGATCTGCGAAGGTAAATATCATCAGGTTAAACGCATGCTCGCTGCAGTAGGCAATAAGGTCGTTGAATTACATAGAGAAAAAGTAGCAAATATCGAGCTTGATGAGGCTCTTGCTAGCGGAGAATATCGACTCTTAAGCGCAGCAGAAATCACGCTTTAATTTACCCGTAATGGAAACTTGAGTAAAAGTCACGTCTAATTCCCATATTATTGTTAATTAAAGCTAACATCTGGCCGACAAACATGGTAGAAAATCATGGTCATAACAATAATAAGGGGCTCGATGTGCTGTCAGGTTTAGCATTAAGAACTAAAATAATCTTGTTCGCTGGAGCAATGTTTATAGCACTCAATGCTATAGCATTACTGGGCTTACAATCTCTTCGTCACGCTAGTGAAAACGATAATATTGCCCGTATCAATCAACTCATGAAAAGCACGACAAATATTGTCGAGCAATTTGAGTTACTTGCTAAAAATGGGCAACTAACCGAGCAACAAGCGCGTGACTTTGCCACGCAAATGTTGCGTGAAAACAAATACCACGACAGTGAATATGTGTACGTAGTGAATGATAAACTCGACTTTATTGCCACACCGCACGATCCGCAGCTACACAACACCAGTTTTAATGATTTCAAAGATGCCAGCGGTAACAGTATTGGTCGTATGGTTGAACAATTAGTCGGTAATCAAACCAACAAAATTATTACTTATCATTGGGATTCTGTCCGTGATGGTGAAACCGTTGACCTAACCTCTGTGGTACAAAAAACCCCTTACTTTGGTTGGTATGTTGGTACCGGGATCAGCGAAAAAGAAGTTGATCAGCGTTACTGGAATACCGCTAAATGGTTACTAGGTTTATCACTACTTATTGCCCTTGCTTTAACTGCTGCAATTGCTCGCTTTGGTATTTCTTTAAGCAACGCGTTAGGCGGTGAAGTCACTGAGGTAATTGGTATTGTTAAGCAAGTTTCTCGTGGTAACTTAAATTCGCATATTCGTACTGACGCCCAACCTGAAAGCATTATTGCTGCCATGCACTATATGCAACAAGGGCTACGGGGTGTAGTTGGCAGTATTAAAGATGTTACTGATAGTCTAAAAAATCAGAGTTTAGATAACGAATCCCGCTCAACTGAGCTTGATAAACTGACCCGCAGCCTAAACGAAGAAACCCATATGGTCGCATCAGCTATCACTGAGCTAACAGCCTCTGCGCAAACAGTGGTTGAGCATGCCGAGCAAGCCGCCTTTTCAGTACAAGAAGCCGAAAGCCAAGGACAAAATGCCAGTCATTTAACTGCTGAGGCAGCAAATACCATAGCTCTTTTAGAGCAACAAATTGACAGCGCTGGTAATAACATCCAACTCCTTGATGATGAAGTAAATAATATTGCAAATGTGCTTACTGTTATTCAAAGTATTGCCGAGCAAACTAACCTGTTAGCACTCAATGCAGCCATTGAAGCTGCCCGTGCCGGTGAACAAGGAAGAGGCTTTGCGGTCGTTGCGGATGAAGTACGTCAACTAGCGCAGCGCACGCAAACTAGCACAGAAGAAATTCGTACTATGATCGGTAAATTACAATCCGCCACTAAAGATGCAAAAACTTCAGTTAACTTAAGTATTGCCACCAGTGAACAAACCGTAGCGAAATCTAAAGATGCCAGTGAAGAGTTGCAGCGTGTTGCTGCATCTTTGAGTGCCATAGCACAAATGAGCCATCAAATAGCCATTGCAGCTAAAGAGCAGCTCGATGCAGGGGAAGACACAGCAAGACGCATTGTGACCATCTCTGACACCGCCTCACAGACCGCAGACCTATCGCATCAAGCCCATGCCGCAACGGACTTGATAAAAGGGCTGACTAGCGATTTAGAAGCTGAAACCGGCAAGTTTAGATCCTAGTAATTGGTTACCTAAAACTAAAAAGCCCGCGTTAATTACGCGGGCTTTTTAATTGAATTGATTAAGTTAAGATTTAATTTGTACTAAATCAAAATCAGCCATACTTGGTACTATCATTTGTAATCGTGATTCGGTGACATCAAGCGAGTTTAAACATTCACAGTATTCTGAGGCTTTTAACTCTAACTGTTGAGCTTTTTTCTGCAATGACTTATCGATTTCTTTTGAAATAATATCCATGCGCTGTCCCATGTCATTGATACGATCTTCAATATTACCTTCGCGGGACTTAAATGCATCACCTAGAGAAACTAAAATAGCGCCGAGAGAGCCATGAACTGCAGAGTGAATTTTTTGACTGATCTCTTCGGTAAAAAAATCATCAATTTTGGATAGTGATTGTGGGGCAATAAAAAAGAAATCATCGCCGCGTTTAAATTTATCCATTAAAGCGCGCTCAACATATTGCAGTTGCGTTTTTAGCACTTCCGACTCTTTGTCCGACATACCTTCAACAACTTGCTCTATCGCACTTAAGCCAAGATTAACACCGTCAGTTGCCAACTCTACCAACTCAGGCACCGTATCGCGAATACCCGCGCTAAACTGTTTTAACACTAGGGTTTCATCTGACGTTAGATCAATCCAATAGCCACGGATAAAGAGTTGATTATCATTATTTATTTGTACGCGGGTTTGGCCCTTATCAACAATACGAATGACATCATCAGTGATGATCAAACCATGCCTTAGCTCTACTTCGCACACGGCTTTAGCGCTGACATTAAGACTTGATAGTGCTATGGACATCGCCAATATCGAACGAGATAAAAACGCCATAAACACCTCAAAAAGACTAAAAATGGAAGGCGGCTAGGTTAACAAAAAACCAGTTTTATGCAAGAGAAACTAGGCCCTAGCTTCTAGGGCCTTATAGATAACATTTAAATTGGTGATCCTGGTGGGATTGGTAATACAGTAAAATTTGTAGGCCAATTGCCGGTAGCCAGAAACTGTTTAATTTGATCGGCTAAGTATTGCTTAAACGCACTTTCACCAACATCAGCACTGCTAAGTAAAGACTCTTGCTGATACGCCTTACTCAGTTTTACTAAGTAATAACGCAACTGAGCTTGCACCTCTGGAGCAACTTTATCACTGGCGACTAAATCAGCAAACTGCTTTGCTGTTAATAACTGCACCCGCTGAGTGATTTTGCCTGCCATGCCTTTTTTACTCTGAATCAAAAACACCTGCTGATAAACCTTTGCAAGCAGTTCATCTAAGCTAAAAAATGCATCACTGCGCGCTTGTTGCTGTGCTAAACGATTTAATCGTTGGCTATTTAGCAATAACGCTAAACTATGTTGTGCAGCCACTTCGGGTAGCGCCATTGCATCTAAGGTTAAGCCAGTGCGGCCAACAATGCTTTCTCGGCTTTTAGATTCGCCATAGGCCTTGGGTGGAATTAGCGCTAACACTGATTCTGGTAATACTAAATTGTCAGCATTTAGGGTAGTTAAGATGGCCTTTAAAGCGAGCTGTTGAGTTGCCTTTGCAACAACTTGTGCACCTTTTACCATACCTTGACCACGTACTTCGTAATCATAATCAACACCTGCAATCAGTTTTACAGCAGACTCGACCTGATAACGATGGAATAAATACAGCGGCACCAGCATCTCTTCTAGCTGAGATAGTGAGGTTCCTTCTTTGATATTGTTAATACCAAATTTAGCGAGTGCTTGTTGTCTTACGTCAAGCACTCTTAATAGCTCTTCACTTGGCGAACTGCCGTTATCCCATAAATGTGCTGTTGGATGCGCGCCACCTTGCGCTCGTGCATCACTATCAGAAATAAACTCCAGCCCTTTAGCTTGGTTATCCGCTAAAATTGCACTTAGTTCTGCATCTTCATCAAGGTTACGAAAATCACTGTAACCGTACTTTATAACTTGCGTATCCCACTGCCCCATACCTTGTGCATAACCTCGGCTCACATCGAGTTCACCTTGGTCATTAAAGCCCACTAGTGGGTGCGGATAATCCATCACCGAAGCACGATCAGCCACTGACGCAGAGAAATTATGCGCTATACCAAGTGTGTGACCAATTTCGTGAGCACTGAGCTGGCGAATACGATCAAGTGCCATTGCTTGTAACGTTTTTGCCACTTCATTACCTTCTAAATAAGGCGCTGCAAGTGCTTCAGCTATTAAAATATCTTGGCGCACACGCAGTGAGCCTAATGTAACGTGACCTTTTAAAATCTCACCTGTACGCGGATCGATCACCGAGCTGCCATAAGACCAACCGCGCGTTGCACGATGCACCCACTGGATCACGTTATAACGCACATCCATAGGATCCGCGTTATCTGGTAACACTTTAACAATAAATGCATTTTTATAACCCGCTTGAGAAAACGCATCATCCCACCATTTTGCGCCATCGAGTAACGCTGTTTTTACCGGCTCTGGTACGCCAGGATCTAAATAATAAATAATCGGCTCAACGGGTTCGCTAATAGGTAAGCTTGGGTCTTTTTTCGCTAGACGATGACGCGGAATATAACGTACCAACATTGATTCACTTAATGGCGCGGCATAATCTTTATGTTCAATACTCCAATAACCTGATTGCGGATGAAACGCACGTGGCGTGTAATTATCATCAGGTAACTGTATTAAAGAGTGATGCATATGCACGGTTAATGCGTAAGGGTCAGCACTGACCTGACGAATATACTCACCCGGTTGAGTGCCATTAAATGTCAGTACAGCTTCAAGTTCAGTATTTTTCATAAACGCTTTTGAGCGATCCATATTTACTGCACTGCGACTTTCATCAAGGCTAAAATTGCCTTGTTTACGTGCAGCAAGCGTTCGACCCACACCATGTACATCGCTCAGTAAATAGGGCGTATAATCAATCAAGACAGCTTGCGGGCTTTGTGCAACCACTTTAAAACCCGCTAAAATACTTGATGCAAAGGCTTCTTGAATACTTTTTTGTTCGGCTTTATTGCTGGTATTTGCACGGTAGTAGGTATTAATAGCCCGTAACATCACTTTATCGCCAAAGCGCTCAAACTGTACTAGATGCGTATTGCCTAACTGGCCGCGATCAAGGCCAATATCGTTAGAGCCGACACCATAAGGCAAGCTTTGCTGTAATAAAAATTGCTGCTTGAGTTTATCAACTTTTAAATAAATTTTACCGTTTTGAGTGTCGTAATAAAAAGAGAAGTAGCCCGGAAAATGATTCATTTGTTCAGTAAAATCATTAATAGACTTAATTGCTGCGTGCGCTTGGGTTATCATAGTTAGCAACACAGTAAAGAGTATGTAACGTATCAATGGTATTTTTTGCATAATCTTATCTTTGTTATTCGCGTTTTAAATACGGTTAAGGTGTGTCCAGTATAGGATGTTGCACCTAAAATACAGTTATTTAAGACGAAATTCAGCGCTTGCTGTGATGATCCCTCTCACCCTATGATTATCATGGCCCATAACGTTATCAGGAAAATAGAATGCGTAGACTACCTCCGGTATTACTTGAAGACGGTTGCCCTAGAGAGTTAATCTCATTGATCAGAACGATTTTAGCGGCCTGTAAAGAAATTTCATTCCGCGTCGGCCAAGGTGCCCTGTCCGGTGTACTAGGTTCAACGCTTGATGAAAACATTCAAGGCGAAACACAAAAGAAACTCGATGTTCTGACCAACCAACTACTTAAAGATATTTTACTGGAGTCAGGCTACGTAAAAGCGATAGCCTCAGAAGAAGAAGACTACACAGTAGCTGGTAACCCGAATGCAGAATATATCGTTGCGTTTGACCCACTTGATGGCTCATCAAATACCGATATCAATTCACTGGTTGGTACTATTTTCTCAGTAATGAAAGCGCCTGAAGGCTCAGATCCTGCAGATCAAAGTATCTTTATGCAACCGGGTAAAAGCCAAGTCGCTGCGGGATATGTATTATATGGCCCATCTACAGTGCTTGCATTAACGACTGGCAAAGGTACTCGTTTCTTCACGCTAGATAAAACACACGGCAGCTTCTTATTAACTCAAGATTTTGCCCAAGTACCAGAAGAGACCAACGAATACGCCATCAATGCGTCAAATCAACGCCATTGGCAGCCTGCGATGCAAAACTACATAAATGACTTAATGGCTGGCGAAACAGGCCCACGAGCGCGTAACTTTAACATGCGCTGGATTGCCGCCATGGTCGGTGATGTTCATCGCGTGTTATGTCGCGGTGGTATTTTTACCTACCCAACCGACACTAAAGATCCAAACAAACCAAATAAGCTACGCCTACTTTACGAAGCAAACCCAATGGCTATGCTGATCGAGCAAGCCGGCGGCATCGCCTCAACTGGCACAGAACGCATTATGGATATTCAACCCGACGCTATCCACCAACGCGTAGCGGTGATTTTAGGTTCGAAAAACGAAGTAGAAACCTGCTTGGGATATCATAAGTAATAGACTTTAGGATAGAGGAGCTAGGTAAAAGGCTCTAGGAAAGTGATTTCCTCAGATAACAATCACATCGTAGGCGCGGCTTTATGCCGCGTTTTTTATTTTCAGCCATATCAAGGCGAAGTTAGCCGCAATATCCCTAGAACCTAGCCCCTACTAACTTGCTAATAATTCAACCAACTTCGCAACTTTACTCTTATCAAGCTCGCCCATTTGTTCGCTGTTGCTGAGGGCATAGATAACCCCTTCGACGCCGCTGTAGTCGATGTCGGTTCTAGATTCTATAACATTCGCCCACAACTCCAGATCGTCTAAATCAATCTCATCTGCTTGGCAGCGAGTGAGCACATCCAAAACAGTTGCGAGCGTCAATATGTAAATTGGGCCTTGGTTATCTATTGTTGATGCAACAATAATACTTATTGCCTCGTCTTTGTATTTACCAAAAGTGACAAATTCTGCTAACGCTTGTGCTCTGTTCATTTTTAATTATCTGTTATCCTGTAACTGACTATTTCATTAAAGATTAAAATATATCTAATGACTATTTTAGCCTGCTCGCAATGCCAAGCGACTCTTAACTGCAATGTTGATGATATCAATGCCTGTTGGTGCAATGAGCTGCCTGCTATTTTACCGCTTGATAGCACAACCACCAGCTGTTTATGCAGAGATTGTACGTTGACTAAAATCAATCTATTTTTAAATGCCCTCTATCAGCAACCACTTAAAAATCAGCTTAGTTTTGCAGCCTCTTTCTCTAGCCATAATCCCCTAATAGAAAATCTCGATTATACAATGCAGAACAACTATATGGTGTTCTCACGCTGGTTCTTTTTAAAACGTGGTACATGTTGTAAAAACAATTGTAAAAACTGCCCATTCAAAAACACAAAATTAACAAGTGATGCAAAATAGCAAAAAAACCATAAAGAGAAAAAAATTCATACAAATATTAATATGCAATAAAAACTCTTTAAAGCACTAAAAAACGTTTTTTGATGAATATTTTATCTATATAATTGCATATTAATTTCCGTACCCTTTCAGCCATCTTGTTTATCTTTTTATAACATGCTTTCTTATTAGAAAATGACAACCAGATAAACAAAAAACAGGATAATCAATGAAACAGTTCAAGCCTAATATTGTCGCTTGCGCAATAGCCGCCCAATTTTTTACTGCCGGTCATGCTGTTGCAGCGGAGCAACAAGTTGCAACAGAAAAAGCAATTGAAACAATTCAAATTACCGCGACTCGTCGTGCGGGCTCAGTGCAAGAAGCACCACTTAATATTACCGCCCTTGATGGTGATGTGATCAAAGATCAAAACATTGGTGATCTTGAAGATGTGGCACGCTGGGTGCCAGGTTTAACTATTTCTGATCAAGGTGGCCGTGAAGGTTCACCAATTATTGTCCGTGGCTTAAATACCAATACTTCTGATCGTATTTCTGATGGTGGTACAGTAGCGACTTACGTGGGTGAAATTCCACTAAATATTGATTTACGCTTAACAGACGTAGACCGTGTTGAAGTGCTTATTGGTCCACAAGGTACATTATACGGAGCGGGAACATTAGGTGGTGCAATTCGTTACTTATTAAAACAACCTCAGCTCGATATTACCGAAGGGCAAGTCACTGGTGATGTGTTTAGCTTAAACGAAAGTGACGGCACTGGCGGTGAGTTTGGTTTAGTATTTAATACGCCGTTAATTGACGATGTATTGGCAATCCGCGCTAGCGTCAATTACTACACCAACCCAGGTTATATCGATTATAACTTCGTAGTACAAAACCCAGGCGTATCAAACCCAAATCCTGATTTTACCAACCCACAGGATGTTAGTGCTAACTTGCGCAGTGTCAGTGATGTAAATGATGAGCAAATTACCACAGGTCGTGTGTCACTGCGCTGGCAAGCTAATGAAGCTGTAGAGGCAACGCTAAACTATTTTTATCAAAAACAAGAAAATGGCGGTAATTCTACATCGCAATATAATTCATTAAGTGACAGCAGTGCCTTACAAGGTATGGTGGGTCAATACGAAAATGCCGCCCGCATACTTGAGCCTGGTGAAGAAGAAAACGACTTATTAAGCTTGGAAATTAAAGCGGATCTAGGCTTTGCTGAACTTGTCTCAGCATCTGGTTGGTCAAGCTATGAGCAATCTGGGCAACGCGACCAAACAGACTTGCTTTACGACATATGGACTGGTTATGCAGAATTTCCAGCGTTTGTTGCGCAAACCTTGGATACATCAAAACGTGATAGTTTCACTCAAGAAATTCGTTTAGTGTCTAACTCTGATAGCGCTTTTAACTGGATTGTCGGTGGTTACTACAACAAGCTTGAAACTCACTCAGATGATCGCGAATACACACCCGGTTTAACTGAGTTTTGGGGCGATGATATTCCTAATCTGCAACAAGACCTCGAGTATATTTTAGTCAGTGATTCTGAGACCACTGAAAAAGCGCTATTTGGTGAAGTAGGTTATGCGTTTACCGATCAATTTAACGTGACACTTGGTGCACGTTTCTATGAATATGATGTATCAACCACGGCAGGTTCAGCGACTCCACTGTATTCAGGTGACTTTGAATCTCTTAACGATTTAGCAATGGAAAACGTTAGCGCTAGCGACAACGGTAACCTGTTTAAATTTAATGCCAGCTACACCTTTGACTCTGGTGTACTTGCTTACTTTACTGTAAGTGAAGGCTTTAGAATTGGTGGTGGTAACGGCATTGCCCCTTGTCCTGACGTACTACCGGAACAACAAATTGTTTGTGCTCTTCCGAATGAAGAAGATTATAAACCAGATACCACCGTTAACTATGAACTTGGTTTTAAATCGAGCTGGTTTAAAAATCGTCTACACTTTAACGCGGCATTATTTAATGTTGATTGGAAAGATGCGCAAGTTGGTACTGCAACTGTGAATGGTCAAGAGCTGATCACCTCTAATGCAGGTGCTGCCAATTCAAAAGGCGTGGAAATTTCTTCTCGCGCTATAATTGCTGATAACTGGACGGCCTACGCAACTTACGCCTATGCAAAAGCTGAGCTAACCGAGGATGCACCAGGTTTATTAGGTACATTAGATAAAAAATATACACAGTATCAAGCATACTACGATGGTACTGATGGAGACCGCCTACCAGGCGCGCCTGAGCATCAGCTTTCATTCGGCCTGCGTTATGAACAAGATGTACTAGACGATAAACTACTGAGCATTAACTACGGTATGACCGCGCAAAGTGATGTGATCACTAAAGTTGGCTTAAAAGCCGATGGTGAAACACTTGCAGGCTATGCCTTGAGTAACTTATCAGCCAAGCTAACGGGTGATATGTGGTCTGCCACTATTTATGTTGATAATTTATTCGATAAGTATGCCTTTACTTCGGTACGCCGTGATAAATCATGGGCCGGTATGGCAAAATATGAAGAGCTAAATAAAGAGCTCCCTGAACTACAACGTGTGTATGGTCACTACACTACAGCGCCGCGCACTATCGGCATGAAGTTTACGTATAACTTTGAACTGTAATAACGGTTATCTATAAATTAAAAAAGCCTTGGTGTTTTACGCCAAGGCTTTTATGCTTATTGCCATGTTGACATCGATACAAAAAAACCTACAACAACAAATTGAGCACGCTATTAATCATAGCAAGCTTAATGACGCGCACTTATTACTGATCAATAATATTAAAAACACACCAGATGATCACTTTAGCTATTTTTTGCTAGCGCAAGTAAATGTTGCAGCAAATGATATAAGCAAAGCAAATAAACTCTTAAGCAAGGCGATTAGTATTGAGCCCCTACCTTTATATTTTGCTCACTCAGCCAAATTTTCCGTACTGCGCGGGCAGCTGTTAGATGCGCAGCAATATATAACTGAAGCAATAAAACATCCATATTATGAAGTTATTGAATGCGATTTAATTGCTAATGTACTGACTCGTTTAGGCCATTATCCACTGGCGCTCGAGTGGCAATTACGGGCCTATCAACAAGCCCCTAACAATCCGCAAATAAGTTATAACTTAGCTGTGGCCTATAAAATCATGGGGCAATTTAGTGATGCAATACTGCTACTACAAATGCTTGTTAAACAGTACCCGCAACATTTTCAAGCTCACTATTCGCTAGCTGAACTTAACAATAACAAGCAGGCTAAGCAGCATTTACAACAGCTGTTAACTTTAACCGAATACGCTAAAACGCCGATGCAGCAACAATTTCTGCACCATGCGATTGCACTCAATTACGAGCATTGCGCTGATTATAAGCAAGCCTTTGCCCACTTTACTACAAGTAAGCAAGCGATCTATCAGCATGTAAAATATGATGCGCAAGCTCACAAAGCATTTTGCCAGCAACTGATAACCTTAAGTCACAGGTATACGCCGTCCTTAAGCGACAACGATTTTACCCCGATATTTATTGTTGGTATGCCGCGCTCAGGGACTACTTTGCTAGAAAAAATAATGAATCAATCAGATTTGGTGCAAGGTGTTGGTGAACTCAATGATATTGCCCAGGTTTGCCAAGGTAATAATGCTCAAGCATTAAATAGCGTTGTGCTCAATGACGCATATAAAAATGCTGCGTTAATGGCGCAGTTGAGTCAGTATAAACAGCGTATTAGTCAACTAGTAGCACCACAGCTACGCAGCTGCGACAAACAGCCATTTAATTTTTACTATATCGATTTAATTTTAGCGGCTTTCCCGAAGGCTAAAATCATTTGCATGCAACGAGGCCGAAAAGCTAGCTGTATAGCTAATTACCGCCAACTGTACAGCCCAGCCAGTGCGTTTCATCACTATAGCTATAACCTGCAAGACATCGATAGTTTTTATCAAGATTACAGCTCTTTGATAAATCATTTTGCAGCAAAACACCCGGATAATGTGATGATTATGCAATACGAAACATTAGTATCAGAGCCAATCACAAGCACGCAGCTGCTCTATGATTTTTGTGATTTACCTTGGCAAGTTAAGTGTCTGGATTTTCATAAGCAACATAGCCCGTCGGCAACAGCAAGCAAAGTACAAGTACGCCAGCCTCTCAATAATAAAGCCATTGATTACTGGCAGCACTACGGATTTGCGTTTAACGCGAAGGACAAGGACCCGTTTCGATAGGTAGTTCGTCTCGGCCGCCCCACTCACTCCATGAGCCGTCATAAACATGCAGATTTTCATATCCGCACTCATCGGCAAATAACGCCAAGATGCATGCAGTAACGCCGGAGCCACAACTAAATTGCAAGGTAGTTTGCAGATCTGCTTGATCGCCAAGTACAGCCTCGAAAGCAGCTTTAATATCAGCGAATGGTTTTGCTTCGCCATCATCCAATAATTCAACAAAAGGTAAAGCGCGGCTATTTGGAATATGGCCGCTGCGCATCCCAGCTCTCGGCTCTGCCATTTCACCTAAATAACGCTGATAACCTCGTGCATCAAGTAGTACGGTATGTTCATCATCTATGCCCTGAAAGACTGCAGCAGCATCAATAAAGTAACCAACTCGCGGTTTGGCAACAAAGTTACCTTTATGATAATGGCGGCTATATTCAATTTGAGTTAAATAACCCAACGACTGCCACTTAGCAAGGCCACCACCGAGTACTTTGACATTATCAAAGCCCATGGCTTTAAACATCCACCAACCTCTTGCAGCACTAAATAAGCCTTGGTCTTCGTAGATGATAACTAAGGAATCTTTATCAACCCCCATTAACTGCATCTGCTGAGTAAATTGCTCCGCACTGCACATGGTATGCGGTAGCGGATTGTCTTGATCGGCTAATTGCTTTTTAAAGTCAAAACGCTGCGCATTAGGTAACTTAGCTTCTGGTTTATACTCTCCCAGCTTACCTGGACGCACCATACCGGCATCAAAAATAATCAGCTTGGGGTCGTTTAAGTGCTCGTTCAACCACTGGCAAGTTACGATGTTTTTCATTGTTATCCTTTACTTCATTAATTTGCTGAGAAAAAACATCCAATCCTAACAAACGTTTTTCAACAGCATCAGCATGTTCTTTTGAGCAATCTTGCCACCTTCCTTGGACACTGTAAACATGCTTTAAATAATTGAAAAATTGATTTCTAAGTTGAGCATTGAATTGCCAACCTTGGTTCATTTGCGATATTTTTTCACTTAACTCCTCATTATTGCGCGCATGTAAAACCAATTCATCAATGTTATAGCAAGCCTGCCCAAGCGTAATAACACGGCGCCCTAACAATAACGCCTCTAGTCCGACGGTAGAATTAATCGTGATCACGGCCTGTGCATTTTCTATTAAATCAGCCGTCACATTGCCGTTGGCAAATACTGCCTGAGGGTGCTTTTTATATAAATGAGAATAGTGTTTATGCCAAGAGGGGTGTTCTTTAAATACCACTTTTAACTCTGGATCATTTAGTTTTTCAATCGCTGTCATTACTTCTGTAAATAACATCTCCATTGAATTAATCCAGGGCGAATAACAAACGATTTGCGTATCATGGGGAACCTGAAAAGGCACGAAAATATACCTTGGCGGTAACTTACTCTGTAAAAATGCTTTACGTTTTTTGTGATTTGATCGAGGCATTAACGCTAAAGCGCTTAAATCAGATGCATATGATGATTCAAAATTAAGGTAAAAATTTCGATCACGCTTAATTGCAGATGCAAAGTTAACACCTTTAGGATCTAAACAGCTAGTATTTGGCAGCAAGCCATTTTCATAATAAAAAACGTTAATTTCTAGCTTTTTCGCCGCTTTTACTACTGTGATATTAGGCAGTTTATGACCATTCCAAATAACCAGATGTGTTGGTTTTTCCCGAGTAAGTAACGCCAAATACTTAGCGTAGCGACAACGCTCGACAAAATTGAGTAGAAGGTAATAAGGTAAGATTAACAAGTAACTATGCCAAATAGCATGCTTTGCTTGTTTACGCTTTATCTGAGTAGCTATTATATCGTCAAAAGACGCTTTAAATGCCTCCGGTAAGTACTTTAATGCACGCAGTATTGGCTTACCAAAAATATGTAAACTAGCACTTAAATTTAGTTGAGTGATTAACTTTTTATAGTAGCGAGCATGTACATTGCGACGAGATACGAATAAAAAGTGCATAGGGTGCTTATACCAATTTTAATATTTGATATAAATACTAAGCCGTAATAATGACTTATTTATGAATGAAGCGTTACAATACTTTATTAGCTACTTAAAAGATGCAGATCACATAGATTTATTTTACTGTAGTAAAATTGTATTATAGGCGGTAAAACTTAATAAATAAGATGGCGTTATCTAATTTTTCTGCCACATATTGAATTACCAATTAAAAGTCTAAAAGCGACCCATTATGCCTAAACATTACTTGCTTTATGTAGAACAACCTTACAGCTTTGCTATTTTACGCCCAATTCAAGATGCAATTAGAGCAAATGGAGATAAAGCCTGCTGGTTTATTACAAAAAGAAGTGGAATTGCCAACGGCTTGTTAGAAGGAGAGCAACAACTTAAAAATATTGAAGATGTCAAAAACTTTAATCCCTGCGCAGTGTTCGTACCTGGAAATGTAGTCCCAGATTTTTTCCCCGGAGTGAAAGTGCAAGTTTTTCATGGCTTAGAATATAAAAAGAAAGGTCATTTTGCTATTCGAGGTTTTTTTGATTTGTACTGTACTCACGGTCCTCTTACAACGGAACCATTTACACGCTTAGCAGAAAAATACCGTTATTTTAGAGTGATAGAAACTGGCTGGCCGAAACTTGATCCTTATTTTAATTACGAAAAACGGCAAAATGAGAAGCCCGTTATCTTATATGCGCCAACATTTTCGCCAAATTTATCTTCTCTCGAGATTTTATTTGAGCAAATAAAATCACTTGCAAGTAGTGGTGATTACGATATAAAACTGAAGTTTCATCCAAAAACTAAACCTCAGTGGCAAAAGCTTTATCAGACTCTGGCTGAAATGGAACATTTTGAAATTTGCCAAAACGATAACTTAATCCCATTAATTCAACACGCTGATGTGGTTATTTCAGATACATCAAGTGCAGTCGATGAATCATTATTATTAGGCAAACCCGTTATCACCTTTAACAATAGCCAACCTCAAGATGCTTTAATTAATATCACAGCTGCAGAGCAATTAACTAACGCGCTAGAGCAAGCATTATCTTTCAGCGATGAGCAGCAACTGAAAATTAACCAGTATATAACTCAAGTACATCCTTTTACTGATGGAAACAGCGCTCAACGCATACTAGCAGCAACTGCACAGATTATTGAGACCGGAGTTATGCAAAAGCCGCTTAATCTACTGCGCAGATACAAAATCCGTAAAGCGCTAAACTATATAAAATTAAAGTAATTAAATCGAAGGTGGGCAGGCCCCACCTTACAACATTTATTGCGATAATGGATTACGTACCACTTCAATAATTTCAGTGGTTGAAATTGATGGGGTTCGAGTAAGGTATTTAACATCACACAAGCTTTTAAATTCATCAAAACGTCCAGCCCAATCATCCCCCATTACTAATAAGTCAGCATTATGTTCAGTAATGTACTCACC
Source organism: Pseudoalteromonas sp. SR41-4 (assembly GCF_014163985.1). NCBI lineage: Bacteria > Pseudomonadati > Pseudomonadota > Gammaproteobacteria > Alteromonadales > Pseudoalteromonadaceae > Pseudoalteromonas > Pseudoalteromonas sp. SR41-4. The sequence continues at coordinate 59,048 of NZ_JACJEI010000015.1, forward strand.
TTTAAGCTCTAATGATTTCTCAATAAACACCTCATCAACGCAACGCAATGAACTGATTATTCTCACTCTATCTGCTTCACTGTAAACTGGATTACGGCCTTTTTTTGACCTATTAAGAGCATCTGAAGATACACCTACAATTAAGTAATCACCCAGTGCTTTCGCTCGCTCTAATATATTGATATGGCCAACATGGAAAATATCAAACGTCCCAAAAGTTATTACTCGCCTCATTTATTTTCCTCTAAATAGTTAGCAATGCGCTCAGCAGATAAGCCATCCATTTTACCAGCGAGCAACTTAATAAGTCTCGCCCTATTTTCTTTAAAAACGTCACTCTCGTAACTAGATTGACTAATCATATTGGCGAGATCTTGATAATGCTTAGCAGGGTAACAAATTTCATTAAAATAATGAATATCATCATCCAAACGCCCTTTCAAACGAAATGAAAAAATACCACGGTAACTCCAGCGTAATTTATAGAAGTCACACCATATAACGGGTTTATCTAGTGCAGCAAATTCAAAAATAGCTGACGATGCGTCTGAAAGCATAATATCGGCAACCGCAATAAATGGTGTTAAATCAAATTGATTTTCATCCGCAATATAAACATTTGTGTGTTTTTTCCAATTAGCTAATTTAAAGCGTTGTTTTTTATAACGTGGTTTTGTAAGCGTAAAAAAGTGTGGTTTTATAATTATATTATAATCTGCAAAGTCATACGCAAAATGGTCGCTCATACACTCAATTGAACTTGGATAAAATGTAGGCGCATATAGCAATGTTCTTTTATTAGGATCAAGACCGAGCTTTTCCAGTGATATTTTTTCAACACTGTAGTCAAATAGAGGATCTAACTTCGCATAACCTGAGTCAATAAAAGTACCGTTAGGATAAAGGCTTTGTAATCGCTTTTTCCGATGTACCCCTTCAACAAACCTTACAGTCATTCCTGCATTTGATACATCGTAGTAGCACTGTTTGGGGCCAATTCCGTGTTGCATCAGTGCTGTTTTTTTATTTAACTTTTCGCTTTGTGGAAATGCATTACCAAATATAATCCAATCAACTTCACTTTTTTGGTAAAAAGCAAAAGCCTGACTGGTATCATTTAGCCAAACTGCTGATAGCCGATTGTCTGCAATAAACTTATTGCAAACAGAAATTAGTTTCGCATCCTGCGATTTATAAAAAATCAATACACATTTATGCCCTTTTTTGGTCAGCTTTTTTATAACTGGTAAGTATTGAGGGATATAATAAATATGCAAAACATCAAAATACACGAACATAATTTACATTAATTTAACCAAAAACAAATGCCATTGTACAGAAACCATAATTTTATTTCAGCCTAAACTATCATAACAACGACTATTTTTGCTTAAATCTTAATAATCTCGGTTCTCAGTGGTGCCATTTTCGCGAGTATTTTATTTTGCACTGTATGACTAATATTTTGTTCATTCATGGCATTAATTAACAAATCAACCACATGATTAAAGTCACCCTCCGTGATGTGCATGCCAGTATGAATATCAACCATACTATCACGCGTATATTCACAGGGCCCATCAGTTAGTACACACAAATGATTAATAAAGCCTTCACGGAAATGGCTAATATTTGCATGCTCAAAGTAATGAATAATTTGTTCGTCATTACCGATTTGATTAATGAAACTATCAACCAGTCTTTGTAGCCCTGCTTGACCACCAAGTTGCTGATACAACGTTAGATTTGAAGCCGATGAACAACCTGCTAAGCTGGCTATTAACACTATCGTTGTTAGTATTTTTCCCATTACCAATATCCTGTTACCGATAAGTACCAACCGGTTTGGTCTTTTGCCCCAGCAATACTACCTAAATCAAGATATGCTGCAGTGACACTTACGTATTTATTTGGTATCCAAGCAACAAACACATCTTGCCAATCTTGCTCACCCAATCCGAGATTATTTGATTTTTGACGATACTCTATTCCAACAGCAACTTCTCGACTAAGAAAAATGGCAGTACTACCTTCAAATAATAGTTTTTCATTGCTATTCGCCCCACCGTATCCGAGTAAGCCAAGCTGATTTGCTTCACTATAACGCGTGGTAACATTCCAAAACCAGTTATAACCTGCAATGGCCCCTAAATGTAGCTTGCTTGCAGCAAGGTAAATATCCGTACCGGAGGTATCCTTAGCCCCTACTAACATAGCGACTGCGCCATCATCAAGTGATTTATGTTGTACTCCCAAGGTAACTTGAGGCCAGTCACTATAAACAATATCACCATAGAGCCTAATCTTAACACCGCTGATTTCTTGTTCTATCTCGGTATTTAGCGCCGGCACAGCAAAGTTTTGCTGTGCATAGCTAAGCTCAACGCGATTAAATAAGTTAACTTGTGCACCGCATACATCTAAGCTGTAATCGGTAACATCGGCCCGACTACAAAAGCCATTAATAGAAAACTCATCCTCGCTGGCATAACCCGCAAGCTGCGCCCAAGGCACGATACCACCACCACCACTACCTTCTACTTGCGATACTCCTGGCGTTGCTAGCAGCTTGCCTTTTGAGGCAAAAGTATTAAATGCAGATAATGCGATAACAGTTAAACATAATAATTTAAGCTTTTTCATTATACTGCTCCAACCACTGCTCAAACACGTCTGCTTTGAGTGGACGACTTAGATAATACCCTTGCACATGATCACACTGCATTTTTTGTAGCAGCTCTAGCGACTCTAATGTTTCAACCCCTTCGGCTACAACAGAGAAGCCAAGCTGATGACCTAAGGTAATCGTAGATTCAACAATAAACTGATCTTTTTCAGATTCATCTAGTTTAAGAATGAAACACTTATCTAACTTCAGCTCGTCAATAGGTAACATTTTCAGGCGCCCTAGCGATGTTTGCCCAACCCCATAATCATCAAGAGAAATTTTGACACCGATTGCTTTCAAGTTTTCCAACGCTTGAATACCTTTTTCTTCATTTTCAATCATATCGCGCTCTGTTAATTCAATCGTGATAAGCGCAGGTGCAACTGAAAACTGTTTTAATGTACGAATTAAATTGGAGTGAAAGCCGGGATAAGCGATATCTTGGGCTGAAACATTAATTGCAGCTTGCATATAAATGCCTTGCTGTTGCCAAAGTCCGACCTGTGCTATTACTGTTTTTACCACCCAACCGGTAAGGTCAACAATTAATCCCGATTGTTCAGCTAGGTCAATAAATAGCTCCGGCGATACCCAACTACCATCCTTGCGTTGCCAACGAATAAGCGATTCCACTTTATTGATTTGTTGTGTAGCGATATGTAATTTAGGCTGATAGGTCATAAACAATTGACCATCGTCATCATTAATCGCTTGCTTGAGCTCATCGATCATAATGAGCCTATCAAGATGCGCTTCATCCTCTCCAGGCAGGTAATAATGAATATTTTCATGAGCACTTGCGGCACTATCCACAGCAATCAAGACCCGACGCATTAAATCATCCGCTTGTAACCCTTGCGAAGGATACTCCACCACACCAGCACTAAAACGTAAATTGATTTTAAGCTTTTGAATAGTATAACCAGCTTGTAACTGCGCCATTAACCCGACTATGCCACTTTTAAGATTACGCCCTGCACTACTAGGAAAAGCGGTTAAAAATTCATCACCACCAATACGTGCATGTAAACCACCAAACTCATCTGAAAACTCAGCAATACGTAAAGCCACAGCTTTTAAGCAGTCATCGCCAATACGAGCTCCTAGCTTATCGTTAATATGCCTAAGACCACGAATATCGATTGCCACTAAGGTGTATTCTTGGTTTTGTTCAAGATTTTCGCTCAACACTTCCAGCATTGCAGAACGATTATAAAAACCAGTTAAAGAATCATGCTTTGCGGCAAAGCTAATTTGTTGTTCACGCTCTTGGATATCATTACCCATGTTCTTAAAAGCATCAATTAATGTAGCTATTTCATTGCTTTGGTTTTTACTCATCGCATCAACACTGTAGTTTCCTCGCGCAAACTGCCGCGCTAAACTCGCCAACTGTGATAACGGCATGGTTAAGTTTTTGGCCAATAAACTACTGGTAATAACGCCGATAAAAATCGTTAAAGACGCAAGAATGACTAACGTGTAAAACAATCTCTCAAATTCACTGTAACTCTGCGTTAGATCAGCACTAAGCAATACATTAACGGGATGATCGTCAAGTGAAGGCAAATGTACATCGCGATTGCGATATACCAATTGTTCACCAAAAATACGTTTTGTGGTGGAATTATGAAAATACTCGTTTGGAATAAATGGGCTTGGACGCTCTAACAAAGAGCTTTTAACCAAATTATCGCTTTTAGCTATAAAGCTTACATCCATACCTGTTAAGTTTTTTAGTTCAACCGCAACCTCATCATCAATTTTAAAACCTACTAAACTGTAGGCGATAGTACGCGGGGCTTTAACTGGTAGTAAAATGACTTGATACAATTGTTCGTGTAGCACTACAAAACTAGATTGCTCGGTATTATTGAGCAACTCATTCATTAATTCTTGTAAGTTATTATTAAAATCTTGCTGTTTATTAGTAGAAATTAACTTTCCTGACAGATCTAGAAGCAGCATTAAATCAGCATTGATTCGCTGACTATGATTATACAATGCGCTACTAATGGTATTTGCATCTTTGGTAGCAACCGCTTGTTTAAAGCCAAAATCAGCAGTCAGTACTTTTGCAGCTGTGAGCAATAAACTTTCTTTTGACGCTAGGTACTGCTTATAGACATTTTCAGCCACATTAATATCTTGGGTGACCTTTTTTTCATTAAATTGACTCGTCGACCACCAAAAACTAAATAAGCTCACAACAGTAGTTAATAACACTAAGCCTACACATAAAACAGTTATGCGATTTTTTAAACTATTAGTCATTCCCACCCTTAAACTTACTACCAAAAGTATTACGTGGCTTAGGCTCAGTTGTTTGCAGTGTCACTTGTAAACTATGAGGTGAATTTACAGCTAACGTTAAAGGCTGTTTTGCTTCGAGTGCGTTCTTTTGTAAAGCATGCCAAATAGTTAGCTGTACTGGCAAATTTAGGCCACTTAGTTGCACATTCCCATGCTCATCACTTTGATAAACATCAGCGCTTTTCGCAACATAAATATACCCTAGCATAGAATCATGGATATTACAGCCAAGCACCACAACCCCTTGATTTTCAAATGTAATCGGAGCTTCTGGTTGTCCAGAATATAACTTTAACTGAAATGGTTTAGCTTCCGAGAAAGAATATACATGGTGGCGAATATTATCGCTATTAGGAAAGTTCACTTGCTGCCCTTGGTGAGCAATCAAAAGCGTTGGTGAAAACTGCTTATCTACTTGATCCATTATCAGTACAGATAACTGTTGCGATAATGTTTTATTGCTTTCGCTAGCAATTTCTATCACTGCATTGGTGAGAGGCTGCCCATATTGATCAACGATGTTGAGCGTAACATCTTGCGCATAAACATCGCATGCAAGCACCATAGCGAAAACTGTCATGATGCTTTTTGTTGCCATTACTTGCAGTCTCATTTGGTCATCCCCTGTTGTGCGAACACTAACATATGAGTATCTCTAATTAATCTTAGGTTAAGTTAATTAGAGACTGACTCTAAATGCAAGAATAAAAGCCCAGTAACTATAAATAATAGCAAAACTCTAAGCTTTTAAAATGGTGCAAGTTGATTACTAGTAATTAAGCATTAGAAATTAAACCATATTGCCCGTCTAAAATGGCAATTACTTCACTACGCGGATCTGTTGGAATTAAAATATCACGACCCACAATTTTGCTAGCGATACCTACATAAGTATCAGAAACAGCTAACATAACCGACTCAGGTAAAATGTAATCTTTTGCTAGTTGCTCACGTTCAAGCATACGATCTTTATTCAATAACACATCACTATCAGGCACATTATTAATTAACAATTGGCGGAACCCTTCTTTAGAGTTCTCAACAATTTTACCATCACGATACGCAGCACCATCCCAAATTCTTGATGAATCAGGCGTCCCAACTTCATCGATATAGATTAGTTTATCTGTACCATCAATATCTTCTACATAGCCAAACTCAAATTTTGTATCGACAAAGATTTGATCTAGTTTACCTAGCTCAGCACTAATTAAAGCAAAACCCTCAACAAGTAATTTCTCGTATTGAGCAACATCATCTTCGGACTTAAAATTAAACACACTCAAGTTATTAGTTATGTTTTCACGGGTAATATTGACATCATCCACCGCAGGAATATCTGCAACGCCAGTAATAATACCTTTTGTTGATGGCGTAATTAACACATCGTCTAACTTTTGATTAGCCGTTAAGCCTTCAGGTAATTCTAATCCACAGAAATTACGTACACCTTTACTGTAATCACGCCACATGCTGCCCGTAATGTACTGACGAGCAATTGCTTCTACTTTTACTGTACTGGCTTTACGTACAATCCACACATACGGATGCGGAATATCAACAATGTGATTCCCTGCAAGGCCTGCCTGATCAAATAACTTAAACCAATGAGCAGCAACTGTGTTTAATGCGACCCCTTTACCTGGCACGCCATTTAAACCATTTTCGCCCTGCCATATACAATCAAATGCAGAGATACGATCAGAAATAACCATAATAGCCAGTTCTGTACCCTTTGGCACTTGGTAACCTTTGTCACTGATCAAACGCGCGCTGTCTTCGTCTGTTAACCAATAAACTGAACGTACTTTGCCACTGTGAACTGGGCCCTTTGTGCGTATTGGTAAGTCATCGTTTACGTCTAAAACTTTATAGCTAGTCATGCTATCTCCGAGTATATGGCACGCCCTGTAAGGGCGATCGTATGGGTATGGGGTTATAAGCCGCTAATAATAATCGAGACCGGGGGAAATCACAATTAAAGCACTATGTGATTTAACGCAGTTTAGTTGGTATTTTATTATACACGTTATAAGATAACATCAAAATCCAGTAGTAATTTACGTGATGATTAATATACAGCAGCTAAGTTTTAAATGGCAAAAACAACAAGTCAAACCCACTTTAGCAATTGCAACACTTAGCATTGCTAAAGGCGAACATGTGTTTTTACATGGCCCTAGCGGCTGTGGTAAATCCACTTTATTGTCGTTACTTGCAGGTATTAACCGTCCTACATCAGGCCAATTGAGTATTTTAGGTTGTGAACTGGGTCAATTAAGTAAAAGTAAATGCGATAAGTTTCGCGCTGAGCATATTGGGTATATCTTTCAAAATTTTAATCTACTTCCTTACCTATCACCGATTGATAATGTCACATTAGGTTGCCAATTTTCAAAACCACGGCAAAAAAAAGCATTAATTAATAGTCCAACCCTTAATCAAGAGGCCTCAAGGCTATTAAATGCACTGGGCTTAGACGAGCAATTACACCAACAAAATGTGGCTAGCTTGAGTATTGGTCAGCAACAGCGAGTCGCGGCGGCGCGCGCTTTTATTGGCAGCCCCGAATTGATAATTGCCGATGAACCAACGTCTGCTCTTGATGCAAACAATCGCCAGTCTTTTATCAACTTACTTTTTACACAAGCAAACGAAGCGAATAGCACCTTACTTTTTGTTAGCCATGATACCAGCTTACAACCACTTTTTAATCGCAACATTGATTTAGTGTCGCTACAGGAGCAAGGTAAATGATCCTCTTAAAACTTGCTATTAGTAGCTTATATAATCGCCGCGCTAGTGCATTCTTAACTCTGTTTACTATTGCTGTTAGTGTCATGTTATTGCTGAGTATTGAGCGAGTACGGGTTGATGCCAAAAGTAGTTTTAGTAATACCATTTCTGGTACTGATCTAATTGTTGGCGCTCGTACCGGAGATATACAGCTGTTATTGTCTTCGGTTTTTCGCATCGGTCATGCTAATAATGGCGTTAGCTGGCAAAGCTACCAATATATAAAACAGCAACGCGGCGTCAACTGGACCATTCCGCTATCACTAGGAGATAGCCATAAAGGCCAAGCGGTACTGGGCACCTCCGCTGATTATTTTCAACATTATAAATTTGCTAAAAAGCAGCAGCTTAGGTTTAGCCAAGGCCGCGCCTTCGCCCATTTAAATGAGGTCGTACTGGGCGCGCAGGTAGCAGCCAAGCTAGGCTATTCGCTGGGTGATAGTATCGTTATTTCACACGGTATGGGTAATACCAGCTTTCATCATCATGATGATAATCCTTTCACTGTGGTTGGCATTTTAGATGCGACAGGCACGCCAGTTGATAAAACCCTACATATTCCATTAGCGGCTATTGAACTGATCCACAGCGGTAACCACACCAGCCATGAACATGAACAGCATGATGATCTAACAGGCGAACCTAAGCAAATCACCGCGTTTTTAGTGGGTTTTGATTCTCCGCTTTATACGTTACAAGTAAGGCGTAATATTAATCAGTACAAACCTGAAGCGTTGCTTGCCATCATGCCTGGTGTAACTTTGCGTGAGCTATGGGAAATGCTGACAATTGTTGAAAAAATCTTGTTGCTGTTTTCTATCGTAGTGGTACTCGTGAGTCTGCTAGGCATGCTAACGACCCTATTGGCCAGCCTTAACCAACGCCGCCGCGAATTGGCCATTTTACGCTCTGTCGGTGCGCGTCCTTGGCATTTATTCACATTGATCAGCATAGAATCACTACTGATAACCTTTTTAGGTTGCCTAGTAGGTTGTGGGTTATTTTATTTATTAATGTCTCTTACCACAGGTTACTTGCAAAGTAATGCCGGCATCACAATCACCATTGCGATGCTATCGAGCTATGAACTGGTATTGATCGGCGCTATTATGGCGGCCGGCTTTATCGTTGGTTGGATACCAGCCACCCGCGCCTATTTTTACTCATTGTCTGATGGCATGAGCATTAAAATTTAAGAGGAATATCATGCAGTACTTTCAAAAGCTCACTTTGCTTTGCTTAGTTATTTTTAGCTTTGGTTATAATTTTAGTAGTTATGCCAATGAACCAAAAGAAATTTTTTGGGAAGATTTAATTCCTAAGGGACATGTACAAATAGATACTCAAGATCAAGCTAGCCATGAAGGTACAGAGCAAAATTGGGTGCAACCTGATCTAGATGCACCAATTGTTAAGGAACTTAATGGCCAATCAGTCAGCTTACCTGGGTTTGTAGTACCTCTTGAAGGTGACAGCGAAATGATTACTGAGTTTTTATTAGTGCCTTACTTTGGTGCTTGCATCCACGTGCCACCACCACCACCGAATCAAATTGTTCATGTGACAATTAAAGGCGGCGTGCCAATTGAAAGTTTGTACGATGCCATAGTCGTTACCGGCGTCATCAGCACTGAAACCTGGAGTGGCGACATTGCACAAGTGGGCTATAAAATGACAGCCGTCGGCGTTGCACCGTTTGAGCTGTAACTCAGGTACATACCTCAGGCGTGTTGTTCCCAGTGCTGCAAATAGCAGCTCTCAAGTGCAACATGCCTTAACTTATTTTTGGCATTGACTACAGTACACTGTACTACGTTGCCCTAAACGAATTTCTGTTAATGCTTTCTTACATACCATACATGGCTCACCTTTGCGGCCATAAACTAATAACTGTTGTGCAAAGTAACCTGGTTTACCATCACTTTGGGCAAAGTCTTTTAATGTCGTGCCACCTTGAGTGATAGCCGCAGCCAAAGTATCTTTAATAATAGGGATTAATTGCTGATAGCGCGCTTGTGATACTTTTCCTGCTTCACGTTTTGGATGAATACCGGCCTTAAAAAGAGACTCGTTAGCGTAAATATTACCCACACCAACCACCACAGCGTTATCCATAATAAATTGTTTGATTGGCACTTTCTTATTTCGTGACTGCTCATATACGCGCTTAGCAGTAAATTCATCAGTGAGTGGCTCAGGGCCCAGTTTGCTCAGTAAGCTATGACATTCTCCGGGCGCTTGCCATAAACAACAACCAAATCGGCGTGGATCATTTAGTCTCAATGCTTTACCGTTGGCAAATATAAACTCGATATGATCATGCTTTTTTAATGGCTCATTTTGTTCAACAACTCGTAAATTACCCGACATACCTAAATGCAAAATAATGCTGCCCAGTTCACACTCAAGTAGCAAATACTTTGCCCTACGCTCAACAGCTAAAACAGCTAAGTTAGCGATTTTGTACACATCATCCGGCACAGGCCAACGCATATTCGGATTATGAATATTCACCTTTGTAACTGTTTGCTGCAAAATATGTGGGGTGATCCCCATTCGGCTAACTTCAACCTCTGGTAATTCAGGCATACTATTTAGGCTCACTTTGTGAAAAATTAAAACTAGGGAATAAACGCTGCGCAGTTGCTTTATCAAGTGATAACACGCGCTGGTTGCTTTTATCTAATAAATAATAACCTTGTGGTGCGCTATATAATTGATACAACCAAGGAAGTTGCTCGCCTGCCAACCATACGGTTGCTACAGTCAAAGCTGAGGTATTGTGGAATGCTTGCTGATTCTCAGCGACCGACAATTGCATGCTCTGCCATTCATTTACTAATGCCACAAGGTTTGCTGTTGTTGCTTGCCAAAAACTAGCAGGTGCATTATTGATTAATGCAGTGGCGCGCCAAGAAGTGCCTATGCGCTCTATTTTTTGATCGGGAAACTCTAGAGCTAAAATAAAGTTTTGCGCTGGCAATACACTTTGCACACTAGATTGTTCTGAACCACTGTTGAGTTTTGTATGTAATCCATTAAAAAAGAAAATCATCAACAGCATGGAAAAAATAACCACATTATTCCAGCCCCTGCGACCTAACTGCATTTGAGTTCTTCCTAAAAGATTCAATTAGTTAAAGTGTAACCAAAAACATATAAAAATGGCAGTTGAATTTTTTAACTACTGTTAAGACTGAATATTACAAAAAATCACCAACGCGAATGTGTCAAAGTTAAATTACTTTGCTAAAATACGGCAAAATTTAAGGAGTTCCGTCATGTCAATGTATGTAGTGGGTCATAAAATCCCAGATTCAGATTCTATTTGTGGTGCAATCGCACTCGCATATTTGAAAAACCAAATCGAAGAACCAGCAATTCCAACTCGTCTTGGTGAAATATCACCTGAAACGCAGTTTATTCTTGATAAATTCGGCTTTGAAGCACCAGAGCTAAAATTAAGTTATGCCGGTGAAGATGTTTACATCGTTGACCATACTGAAAAAACGCAAGCACCTGATGATATCGATCAAGCTCGCGTTGTTGGCGTTGTTGATCACCATAAACTAGGCGATTTAACCAGCTCTACACCTCTTGAATGCTGGATCCGCCCTGTTGGCTGCTCAAACACGATCATTAAAATGATGTATGACTTCTACAATGTTGAAATTCCAAAAGACATTGCAGGCATCATGATGTGTGCAATTTTAAGTGATACGGTTATTTTCAAATCACCAACCTGCACCACAGCTGATATTAAATGTGTTGAAGCGCTTGCTGAAATTGCCGGCATCGAAGACTTTAAAGAATTAGGCATGGATATGTTCCGTGTTAAGTCAGCGGTTGAGAATACTCCAGCGCGTGATTTAGTAATGCGTGATTTTAAAGACTTCAACATGAACGGTAAACTAGTTGGTATTGGTCAATTAGAAGTTATCGATCTAGCGGTATTTGATGATATTAAAGCAGACCTTGAAGCTGATATTGCTAAGCTTAAAGAAGAAGGTGGACGCCACTCGGTATTCTTATTACTTACCGACATCATGAAAGAAGGCTCACAAATGCTGATCGTATCTGACGATGCAACACTAGTTGAAAGTGCTTATGGTGTAACGCCCAAAGACGGAAAAGTATGGCTAGACGGCGTACTGAGCCGTAAAAAGCAAGTAGTACCACCACTGCAAGATGCATTTGCAAAGCTCTAACGTGCTAGGTGCTAGGTGCTAAGTGCTAAGTGCTAAGTGCTAAAAATATTAACCTTGTGGGTTTTTCCTGCAAGGTTTTTTTATACCTAAAACTTATCAGTTAATATTTGTGCTACACAGGACTCTGCAAATAAGTAATACTTAACATCATAAATAATTAGGTAATATTCATTTATGTTAGGGTTCTGGTACAGTAAGTCTCCGCAATTTGCAAAGGATCACAAAGATTTTTGGCGAGCACGTTTAATCGCCCATTTTTTATTATTTTCAACAGCTTACTTTTTCATTTTAACAGTACTCAATGTTTTCTATTTCGAGCAATTAGACCTTGCCTTAATTGACTGTTTAGGACTTGTTATCTCATTAACTATTTATTTCTGGTTTCACAAATCTGGCAACGTAAATGTAACCGCATGGGCTGTTACATTAATGGCTAGCAGCTTAGCTATATTATTTATAATTTCGGTAGGCGGAAATCCATTTTCGATATTATGGGCTACGCTTATCCCCCCTTTTGCATTTTTTTTAATAGGCAGAAAACGGGGAAGCATCATCAGCGCAATTGCATTCTCTATTTGTGCATACTTAATTTATACACAGCAACAACAAACAATAACCATAGGGTTAGGATCATTATTTAACACTATCGAAGTCAGTATCGCTCATATTCTAATTTTTAGATTTTACGAAAAAACACGTTCGTTAGCGTATCAAAACTTATCTAACCTTAATGACGAAATTAAAAAGTTAGCAGAAACAGACAAGTTGACTGAGTTATATAACAGACAAAAATTTGATGCAGAGTTATCGGCATTAATAACTAAAAGCGAGCACTTTCAAGCATCTCATTGTTTACTTATGTGTGATATAGACTATTTCAAAAAAATTAATGATACCCACGGGCATTTAGTTGGCGATAAAGTATTAAAAGAGTTTGCCCATCTGTTGCAGCAAAAAATAGGTGAGCAAGCGTTAATCGCCCGTTGGGGTGGTGAAGAGTTTGTAATAATATTACTCAACACTGCTTTGTTGGATGCAGCAAAGCAAGCGAATGAATTAAGGAGTTTAATTAGCTCAAATACAGTTGCCAATATGCCTATCACTATCAGCCTTGGGGTAACCGCTATACAAAAGAGTAATGATAGCGTTTTAAAAGTATTAGAGCGAGCTGATAAGGCACTCTACTTTGCTAAACATCACGGCCGAAATTTAGTTTGCATCAACGATAACAACGCACATGTTACCTGTTATGACACATTTTTAAAATTAGTCGACGATGATATAAACGAATAATACCAATCGACTTAAATATTTAACTATTCTAGCGCGCTAAATAAAGCGCTAACTGCGTTAGTAATTTTTCATGTAGAACAACTACATGTCAAAATTTCTGCCTTGTTATCACTGTATTTTTCTGTCGCTATAAATGGTCAGTAACTTAAAACGATTGGTATAATCTGTGATTCGAGAACGGAAAAACTACGCATTTGAAAAACAAAAAACCCAGCCTAAGCTGGGTTTTTGATATTCATAGAAAACTAAAATTACTTGATTTTAGCTTCTTTGAAAAGAACATGTTTACGGATTTTTGGATCAAACTTTTTGATTTCCATTTTTTCCGGCATGTTACGCTTGTTCTTGTCGGTAGTGTAGAAAAAACCAGTACCAGCTGTAGAAACTAAACGGATCTTATCACGCATGACTCAGGTCCTTAAACTTTTACGCCGCGAGCACGGATTTCAGTAAGAACCGTGTCGATGCCTTTTTTATCGATAATACGCATACCTTTAGTAGTAGTGCGTAATGTTACAAAACGTTTTTCACTTTCAACCCAAAAACGGTGTGTTTGTAGGTTAGGTAGGAAACGACGTCTAGTCGCGTTTCTCGCGTGTGAACGGTGATTACCAACCGCAGGACGCTTACCTGTAACTTGACATACTTTAGACATGTCTATATATCTCCAATAACTTCGCTCGAGCTTAATTTGTCCCCTAGGCTATGTATTTTGTGCCCCAGGGATAAATCGAAGGGCGCTCTTTATACAGCTTATACAGGCAAAGATCAAGTGATTGATCTAATCCAACCAGCTCATGTGTAAATTTGATAGCGGCTAATTATAAAGATCGAATGCCCTTAGGGAAAGTAAAAACTGCATTTAAATTAAACTAATTTGCAAATAAGCACTAAACAGCTCATTTTTAACACGCTTAGTGATTTGAATACGCTTAAATCAAGCCTCGTTCTGCAAACGAAACACAATTATCTCCCCCAACAACGATGTGATCTAAAATATTTATATCGACTAATTGCAAAGCTTGCTGCAATTTAGCGGTAATTAATTTATCAGCTTGGCTTGGTTCAGCAATACCTGATGGATGATTATGAGCCAAAATAAGTGCCGCAGCGTTATTTTTTAAAGCCGCTTTGACGACTTCTCTTGGGTAAACAGATGCCGCATTAATAGTGCCATAAAAAAGTGTTTCTTCTTTAATTAAGCGATTCTGACTATCTAAATACAACACCATAAACACTTCTTGCTGCAAGCCTCGCAGCTCAATCGTTAAATAGTCATATACTGATTGCGGTGAATTAAATACCGCTTCGCGCTGACATTGCTCCATCATATAACGACGACTCAATTCCAGTACTGCTTGAAGTTGCACAAATTTTGCTGTGCCCAGTCCTTTTTGTGCACAAAAATCATCGATTGATGCATTAAATAAGTTATGCAGTGTTTGATTTTGTGTCATTAAATGTTGTGCTAACTCAACTACATTCATGCCCGGTAAACCCGTTCGCAAAAATATCGCTAATAACTCGGCATCACTTAACGACTTAGCCCCTTTCGCCAATAACTTTTCGCGTGGTCGCTGGCTACTTGGTAAAGAGGTGAGCTGCATTATTTCGTCCCTGAAAAATGATTTATAATTTAACTGTAATGCAAAAATAAAATTTCGCCTGTAAAACTGCGAATAAATTCCATATTAAAACTTCGTCCCCAAGGCAAAGATTTGCTATCGTTAGCGCATATCGACAAACAGTTTTATCAGAGTATGACAAAGTTAATGACCAATTTAGCGACAGAATTAGTAAATAAAAAAATTGTACTTGGTATCAGCGGTGGTATTGCCGCCTACAAATGCGCCGAACTTGTTAGACGTTTAAAAGATCATGGTTGTGATGTAAAAGTGGTGATGACTGAGTCAGCTAAGCACTTTATTACTCCGCTTACCATGCAGGCCGTAAGTGGTGAAATGGTCTCAGACTCTTTGCTCGATCCATCTGCTGAAGCCGCTATGGGCCATATTGAATTTGCTAAATGGGCTGATTTAATATTAGTCGCTCCTGCCACATCTAATATCATCGCAAAAATGGCAGTCGGCATTGCAGATGATTTACTCACCACTCTATTGCTGGCAACCCCCGCAAAAGTAGCAGTGGCGCCTGCAATGAATCAACAAATGTATGCCCACCCAGCAACTCAAGCTAACCTAGCAACTTTAAAACAGCGTGGCATTGCAATTTGGGGCCCAGGTAAGGGTGAACAAGCATGTGGTGATGTAGGTGCAGGGCGAATGCTTGAACCACATCAGTTAGTGGCACTTTGCACGCAACCTTCGCAACCGCAACTACTAGCTGGTAAAACAATTACAATCACCGCAGGGCCAACTCGTGAGCCACTTGATCCGGTGCGTTTTATATCAAATCACAGCTCTGGGAAAATGGGCTTTGGGCTTGCACATGCGGCAGTTAGTTTAGGAGCAACGGTTAACCTGATTTCAGGTCCGGTAACAATTGCGCCACCACCAGGTGTTAACCTAATTAACATTGAGACCGCTGAGCAACTACTTGAACAATCGCTTATTTTTGCTCCAAAGTCGGATGCTTTTATTGGTTGCGCCGCGGTTGCCGATTATCGCGCCGCAGCGATTGCCGAGCAAAAAATGAAAAAACAAGGCGATGAACTGACACTCACTTTAGTTAAAAATCCTGATGTAATTGCCGCAGTTGCTAGCCTTACAGAGGGTCGCCCATATACAGTTGGCTTTGCCGC
The DNA here is from genome assembly GCF_014163985.1 of Pseudoalteromonas sp. SR41-4. Taxonomy (NCBI): domain Bacteria; kingdom Pseudomonadati; phylum Pseudomonadota; class Gammaproteobacteria; order Alteromonadales; family Pseudoalteromonadaceae; genus Pseudoalteromonas; species Pseudoalteromonas sp. SR41-4. The sequence goes on from NZ_JACJEI010000015.1 coordinate 75,087, forward strand.
AGAAACTCAAGATGTCGCAAGCTATGCGAAAGGCAAACTCAGCAATAAAAACCTCGATATGATCTGCGCTAACGATGTATCACAAACCGGCCTTGGTTTTAATTCAGATCATAATGCTTTAACACTGTTCTGGCATAATGAACAAAAAGAACTGCCCGTCGATACCAAAAGCGCATTAGCACTGAGTGTAATGAGTGAGCTTGCTAAACGATTGTAAAAAGGCTGGAAAGAAACTGAATAAAACATTAACATAGCCCTTATCGCTTGCTCAAAAAGTGAGTGATAAGTAGCCGCCAAAAGCTAAGTAAATAATTATAAAGAAAGGAATGTTCATGCCTGCGACAAAAAGAAGTAATCGCAAAGAGCAAATACTACAAGCACTCGCACAAATGTTAGAAACCAGCCCAGGTCAACGTATCACCACAGCAAAATTAGCTGCTGAGGTAGGCGTTTCTGAAGCTGCGCTTTATCGTCATTTCCCGAGTAAAGCACGGATGTTTGAAGGCTTAATAGAGTTTATTGAAGACACTTTGTTGTCGCGCATAAATCTCATTCTTGAAAACGAAAAAGAAACTCAAAGCCGTATCTATAATATTTTATTGCTACTACTGGCATTTGCTGAGAAAAATCCGGGGATCACTCGTATTTTGACCGGCGACGCCTTGCAAGGTGAGCAAGAACGCTTGCGTGAGCGTGTACAAAGCTTGTTTGAAAAGCTTGAAACACAACTAAAACAAGTACTACGCGAGCGCAAACTTCGCGAAGGTAAAACCTTTCAAAGTGATGAGTTAACCATTGCCAACTTTTTACTTGCCTACATTGAAGGCAAGATGAACCAATTTGTCCGCAGTGACTTTAAAGCAAAACCTAGCGCGCAATTTGAAAAACAGTGGTTAGAATTACAAAAAATATGGCTTTAACTCCTAGCTCCTAGCTCCTAGCTCCTAAAATCATCAACCTTGTCGGTTTTCCTACAAGGTTTTTTTATAAATGTTACTTTCAACCTTTATTTTCGACCGCTTATCGTTTCTACTCGAATTGTTGAACAAACTCGTTATGATGATACAGATGAAACAAAACGAGAAGTAACAATGAAAGCACAACTTTCCCTACTCAGCGTAGCACTGGTTGCAAGCCTTGGCAGTGCCACGGCATCAGCAAAAGAGCCGCTACAATTTAAAGATGTATTCGATTTCAAAGCAGCTAAAACAACGCAATTATCTGAAAATGGTGAAGTACTGAGCTTTAGTGCAACCCCATACCGTGGCGATGCAACAGGCCAAGTCTATACCTTAAACAATAATAAATTACTTGCAGAAATTGAGCGCGGCACTAAACCTCAGATCAACAAAGCAGCTAACTGGGTAGCATTCACCCAAGTCCCTACTTTGCTTGAAAAAGAAACCACAAAAAAGAAAGACACCTTAAAAAACAATCTAGTACTCGTTAATACAATAACGGGGGAACAACACGTTTTTGAGAACGTAAAAGATTACCAGCTCTCTGATGATGGTAACTGGTTAGCTTATCGCTTTGATGAAAAAGCAGATAAAGACGCTGATAATAAAGATATTGATGACACAAAAAACACCGCTAAAACCAGTGAAATCAAACCAGATAAGAAAGACAAAGCATTTGAGCTCATCGTTGTAAATTTAAAAGATAAAACAACTCATACAGTAAATAGCGTATTTAGTTACGCAATCAATACATTTGGCAGCGAGCTTCTGGTCAGCCAAAGCTATCCTGACGGTAACGATAACCAAGTAGCATTAATTACATTAAACCAAACATTTGATACGAGTGTATTAATTGATGAACCAGGCGTGGTGGCAAACAAAATAGTATGGCATCCAACTAAGAATATTGCCGCATTTACACTGGGTAATTATGTAAATGACGATATGCGCCGTCGCGATCATCAGCTAAAACTGTGGCAAAACGAACAGCTTACAAATATTGCTTCCCCTGAAAAAGATTGGACTATTGGTAAAACAGCAAAATTGAGCTGGTCTGAAGACGGTGAACGCCTGTACTTTGAAAATCACCCTAAGTTAGCGGAAAAAATTAAAGAAAAGAAATACACAGATAAAGCCTCGTTATTTGATTACGATACGATACGCGACCAAAAAGGCCTTCACGTTTGGCATAACAACGATGCCGAAATTAAACCCCGCGAAGAGCTGCAATGGAACGAGAGCAATAAAAATCGTCATTATCAAGCCGTTTACCATCTTAATGGCAAACAAGTTGCGCAACTAAGTAACACTGACATGCCAGATGTGGCACTCAATACCAATAATCGCACTGCGTTACTTGGTTCTTCAAATTTACCCTATCTTAAACGTATTATGTATGGCGGTTTTTTTGCTGACTACTATGCAGTCAATGTGCAAAATGGTGAGCGTAAAGCAATTATCAGTGATTACCCGTTTAGGCCTAGCCTATCACCCAGTGGACAATTTGCAGCTTACTTTGAAAATAGCCAAGTGCAACTCAAAGACTTAGGTAACAATAAAGTCAGTACCTTAACAACAGCGATTAAAGCAACGTTCGCTGATGATCAGCACGATTACCCTTCAACTCAACCGGGTTATGGTTTTGCCGGTTGGTTAACTGATAGTAGCCAAGTGCTGGTATATAGCAAATACGATATCTGGGCATTTGACGTTAAAACCCTCAAAGCCACACGCCTTACACAAGGCAAAGAAAACAACACGCAATATCGAGTCATCAAACTTGATAAAGACCAAGTTGGCTTTAAAAAAGAAGATACATTGTTGCTAAGTGCTACAAACTTACAGCAAAAGCAAACTGAAATAGCAAAATTCAATCTTGCTGATAACTCGATCAGCAAAGTATTAAGCGGTAAAAAACGTTTTGACGTGGTAAAAAAAGCTAAAAATGCCGATAAATACCTATTCACTGAGCAAACTTATCAGCAGTTCCCTGATTTTTATCAAGCTGATTTTAGCTTTAAAAAGCCACAACGCGTTACTAACTTAAACCCACAAGTTAACGACTTTGCGTGGGGGAAAAAACCGGAGCTAATTAGCTATAAAGGCTTCGATGGCGAAGACTTGCAAGGCGTATTGATAAAGCCTGCAGGCTATAAAAAGGGCGATAAAGTGCCAGTGGTGGTGTACTTTTACCGTTATATGAGTCAACGCATGTTTGATTTCCCTAAAATGGAATTAAACCATCGCCCTAACTTCCCAATGTTTACTTCGAACGGTTACGCGATTTTCTTACCTGATATACGCTTTGAAATTGGTCACCCAGGTAAATCATCAACGCAAACCATGATCAACGCCACCCAAAAGCTGATTGATTTAGGTATCGCTGACCCTGATAAAATTGGCTTACAAGGGCATTCATGGGCGGGCTATCAAAGTGCCTTTATGATCACCCAAACTGATATGTTCAAAGCGGTAGTATCGGGTGCGCCCGTATCAAACATGACCAGCGCTTACAGCGGTATTCGCTTAAAATCAGGATTAGCGCGTCAGTTCCAATATGAAACTGGGCAAAGCCGTATTGGTAAAACCTTGTTTGAAGCGCCAGAGCTTTACATCGAAAACTCACCGGTATTCTTCGCTGATAAAGTAAATACACCAATCTTAATTATGTTTGGTGATAAAGATGATGCTGTACCATGGCACGAAGGCGTACAGTATTATTTAGCGCTGCGCCGTGCAGGCAAAGATGCGACGTTTTTGCAGTATGAAGGTGAACCACACCACTTAAAGAAATTCCCTAACCAAGTGGATTTTTCAATTCGGATGATGCAGTACTTTGATCACTACTTAAAAGGCAAGCCTGCCGCTAAGTGGATGACCGAAGGCGAAGCTTTCATTGAAGAATAAGCAGCCATAAACTAAAACGCCCAGCAAATGCTGGGCGTTTTTTATTTACCTAAAACTACCTAGCCCGCTGACGATTACCGCCAACCTTAGGTTTGGTATTGGCTTTTTTAAACTGGCTAAATCCGGTGTGGCGGCTAAGCGCTGGACGCCCGCCTTTACCTGCTTTAAGCGATTTTTCGTCACGGGTTTCTTCTGGCACTAAGCAGTTTGGACCTTTACCAATCAACTTGGCTTTGCCCATACTACGCAGTGCTTCACGGATCATCGGCCAACCTGCTGGATCGTGATAACGCAATATAGCTTTATGTAAACGACGTTGACGCGCGCCTTTTGGCACCGGCACTTGCTCAGTATTATTTTTAATATTACGCAGCGAGTTCATCCCAGTGTGATAAATCGTGGTGGCATTAGCCATTGGTGACGGATAAAAATTTTGCACTTGATCTAGTTTAAAATCGTTCGACTTTAACCACAACGCCATGTTCACCATGTCTTCGTCTTTAGTGCCAGGATGCGCAGAAATAAAATAAGGGATCAGGTACTGCTTTTTCCCTGCTTCTTTTGAATATTTATCAAAAAGCTCTTTAAACTGATCATATGCGCCCATGCCTGGTTTCATCATCTTAGATAATGGCCCGTCTTCGGTATGCTCAGGCGCTATCTTTAAATAACCGCCAACATGATGGGTTACGAGTTCTTTGACGTAACGAGGGTCTTGCACAGCTAAATCGTAGCGAACACCAGAGGCTATTAGGATTTTTTTAATCCCCTTAACTTCACGGGCCTTTTTATACAACTCGATAGTCGGTGTATGGTCGGTATCCATATGCTTACAAATATCAGGATACACACACGATAAACGTCGGCAGGTACTCTCAGCTTTTTTGCTCTTACAACGCAGTTTATACATGTTTGCAGTTGGCCCACCAAGGTCCGAAATAACCCCAGTAAACCCTGGTACTTTGTCACGAATTTGTTCGATTTCTTCAATAATCGATTCTTGTGAACGACTTTGAATTATCCGTCCTTCATGCTCAGTAATTGAACAGAAACTACAGCCACCAAAACAACCTCGCATAATATTAACTGAGGTTTTGATCATGTCGTAAGCGGGGATTTTTGCAGTACCATAACTTGGATGCGGAACACGCTGATAAGGCAACCCAAACACCGCATCCATTTCATGTGTTTCAAGCGGATACGCAGGTGGGTTAACCCAAATAGAGCGATCGCCATGGCGTTGGAATAACGCTCGAGCACAACCTGGGTTCGTTTCTTGATGTAAAATACGTGATGCATGAGCGTACAGTGGTTTATTAACACTCACTTGCTCAAACGCAGGTAGCTTAACGTAGGTTTTTTCCCAAGGTTTAGGACGCGCTGGCTGAATGGTAATTGGTTTTGCCGCTTCAGCTTGTAAATCAATACCCGCTTTTTTAAATTCGCTTTTGCTACAACCCACATCATCCGCACCATATGGGTTTGGAATTGGGTCAATTTTACCAATTTTATCAATCGCGGTGGAATCACTACCACGCCAGCCCGGTAATGGCTCTTTACGAATAACCGCCGTACCACGGATATCTTGAATGGTATCCATCGTTTCGCCGGCGGCAATACGATGAGCAACTTCTATTAATGGTCGCTCAGCATTACCGTAAATAAGAATATCGGCTTTGGCATCAAATAAAATACTACGGCGAACTTTTTCTTGCCAGTAATCATAATGGGCAATTCGACGTAAGCTGGCTTCGATACCACCTATTACAATTGGCACACCTTTGTAGGCTTCGCGGCATCGTTGTGAGTAAATCATCACCGCACGATCAGGACGCTTGCCACCCACATTACCGGGCGTGTAGGCATCATCATGGCGCATACGCTTTTCAGCCGTATAGCGGTTGATCATCGAGTCCATGTTACCGGCAGTCACACCAAAAAATAAGTTAGGCTTACCAAGTGCCATAAAGGCATCTTTCGAATCCCATTCTGGCTGAGCGATAATACCGACCCTAAAACCTTGTGCTTCAAGTACACGACCAATTACCGCCATACCAAAGCTAGGGTGATCTACATAAGCATCACCACTGATAATGATGATATCGCAGCTATCCCAGCCAAGGGCATCCATCTCTTCGCGTGTAGTTGGTAAAAATGGTGCTGTGCCGTAACACTCAGCCCAATATTTAGGGTATGAGAATAACGCTCGCTTGGCTTTAAGTGCGCTCATATAAAGTAACCAATTGCTTTAAAAAAGGTCGCAAAGTATACCCGAATTAATCACCAAGCGATATTAGCTATTTACACTGGCATCAAACATAATATTATTTTTTACTTTCAATATATTGAATAAGCTCAACTTCAGGCATCGGTTTAGCGTACATAAAACCTTGCACTTCATCACAACCCAATTGCTTAAGAAAATCAGCTTGTGCTTGTGTTTCAACACCTTCTGCAATCGTTTTTAATCCGAGCTGCGCGCCAAGAGCTATAACCAGCTTGGCAATTGCGCCGCTGTCTTTTTCGGGTAAGTCTTTGACAAATGCACGATCTATTTTCAACCTATCCAACGGTAACTTTTGCAAATAACTCAGTGATGAAAAACCAGTGCCAAAATCATCTATCGCCACTTCAATACCAAACTCTTTTAGATCTTGCAGTGTTTCAATCACCATCGAGAGATCATCCATCACCACACTTTCGGTAACTTCTAATTCAATATTTTTTGGGTTGACCTGATATTTTCGCAAAGTATCTTTGACTTGTTGTGCGTAGCCTTTAACCTTAAATTGCGGTACCGACACATTGACCGCAATACAAATTTCAACACCTTGAGCCTCAAGACGTTTTTGCTGCTGACAAGCCTGATCCAATACCCATTGACCAATCTCAACAATTAGCCCTGCATCTTCAGCAAGTGGCACAAAAACCGCGGGGGAAATATAGTTACCTTGTCCCGACGGCCAACGTAGTAATGCTTCGCAGCCTTTTAATGACAAATCACTAAACGCCAATTGCGGTTGATACCAGACTTCCAATTTATTATTTTCAAAGTCTTGGCGAAGCTGGCGAATAATCCCTAATCGCCAAGCCATTTGCTCTTCCATATCGGGAGTGTAACAAACAGCATTCCCCTGATTACCTTTTTTAGCGTGATTGAGTGCGATATACGCAAGCTTAAGTGTTTCAATACCTGTGGTTTGAAAGTCCTGTTGCTCGCACAAACCAATTTTAAAATTAACCGGTAACAAATGCTCTGCTGCTGCAAACGGCAAACTTAAATTTTCACTTAATTCGTTTAAATCAAATCCATCGCGCTCAATTAAAAAACCAAATACATCTGCACCAATCCGTGACAGTAATTTAGCGTTTGGGTATTCTTGCTTGAGCCGTTCAACGATTGAAGTAAGCAAGTGATTACCCACCTCTTGACCCAGGCCATTGTTGATGTCTGAGAAATGTGCGACATCAATTAGAATAAATATATACTCGTTACTATTTAACCGATGATACTTTTCAATTTGTTCAATAAAATCAGTTCTATTGGCAAGACCTGTTAACACATCTTTGTAGGCTGCATCTCTGAGTTTATTAAAAAGTCTGACGTTATCTAAGCCTACACTGACGTTTGTTAAGAAAATTTCAGCAAATTGCAATTGTGTTAAGCTTGGTTGGCTAACGTACTCTAAGTAAATAGCAGCCTGACGATTTTTACTTTTCAATAAAAACGTAGTGTCGTGCTCAGTGTGCTGATGTTCGCCAAACTCAAAACAATTTTGCACTTGCAAAATAATCCGCCCATCATCAAGTTGTTCTACACCTTGGCCAATAAAAGCACTAAATTCAGCACAACCACCCAACACTTGAACCTGATAGCTATCATCCAGACTGCCACACACAACCCCCCTTGGCGCACAATCTAAAATTACCGAGAGCTGCTTAATCACCGCCATAGTAAATGCTTTAATGTCGGTAAAACCTAAAATAGCCTTTGAGGCTAACAGAATATTATTTAACGCTTTGCTTTGATATTCAAGTTGGCAAACTTGTTCGTATGAGCGAATAGCTGTAACTAACGAGGTAACTAGCTTACTGCGGGTAAGTTCGGTTTTAGTTTTATAATCATTGATATCATATTCTCGGATCACTCGCTCTTCAGGCGCATATCCGGGCTGACCCGTTCGTAAGATAATTCGTACGTTATGGTTTTTCAGCGTATCGCGTACCTCTTTAACTACTTTTAAGCCTGCATCATCGGATTCCATGACTACATCTAACAGTAATACCGACACATTATTAGTATTAGCTAACACTTCAACTGCTTCAGCGCCAGAATAAGCATGATGAAAACGCAGTGTTCTTCCCCAAAACTCAACGCCTGAGAGCGCTAGTTCTGTTACAGTGTGAATTTCAGGATCATCATCAACTATCAGAACATCCCAGTAATCTTTGGGCGCAACTTCTTCATGAGGCTCGTCTTCATGGTTGAAAAACAAAAAATCATTGTGTTCTGACGTCATTCCAAATCCTTTAAATTCAAATATTGCGCGCCATCATTTAATATTAAGACAATTCATTATTGACTAATAAGTTATCACTATTTAACTTATGATACAGTATTAATGTCGATGATTAATGAATATTGGTTTACAGATTATAGTCGATATTCAGCACCTTGCTGTGCGATAGTAGAATTTATAATTTAAGGAACAGCCATTAATATTTTACCCAGAATTACTAAATTTATTTTTCTGATTACTTTGATTTTACTGGTAATTGGACTGCTATTACCACAACAATACCAAGTCCAAAAGAGCATTAAAATTCATGCTCCGCAAACAGATATCACCCCGTTGCTTAGTGATTTTACCAAGTGGACTAGCTGGTCACCTTGGCAAAAAGTAGATCCAAGTATTGTTTTCACTATTGGAGAGCCTAGTTCTGGCGTGGGTGCTCATCAGTTTTGGCAAAGTAGCTGGGGAGTAGGTGAAATGACGATTACCAATATAAGCAGCACTAAAATCAATTTTAATATTCTCTTTAATGAAGAACATATTATTAAAGGTGTGATCTCTTTTTCACCTCTAGCTAATGGAAATCAAGTAACATGCTCACTAGATGGCGAAGTTACTACTTCGATTCTAGGTGGCTATTTGGCGCTATTTAGCCAATATATTTTGGCAAATACGGTGAAACTTGGACTTAATAATTTAAAAACTACTGCGCAGCTGCAAACAGCAACACACAGCGAGAAGATCGATGACGATTCAAACAGCCCAAGCAAAAATTAACCTTGCTCATATAATTGAAATTAAACTAGGTTACTCGATGAGTAAAACCAGTTCGACTCGCCTTACCAGTGCCAGTGATGATAGTTATGGTCCACAAGGGCAAAGTAAACTGCCCTATCAAGTCAATAGTGATAACTCAACGCTCAATAGAGCCCAACATCGCCAACAATTACTACTTATCAAACAACAACAAAATATTGAAGCGATTATGGCTATGGCTATGGATTTTTGCCCCGACGTAACTAGTAAAGGGCAACCTGACAGTGATTGGGTCGAACGCTTTATTGCACTATGTGAAGATACTTCAAACGAATCAATGCAAAAACTGTGGGCAAAAATTTTAGCGGGAGAAACTGTATCACCGGGAACATTTTCAATTAAAAGCTTACAAACACTTAAGCAGATGACCCAGCGCGAAGCGGATGCACTACAAAAATGTACCGCAATTTGTGGCTATAATGAAAAAGATAATAGCCATTTAATTTTATTAGGCTTTTATAAAAAACCTTCGCTATTTGATTTGCTACGCAAAGGCAATAAAGTATCGTTTAACTTAGGTAAAGCTGGGATCAGTTTTCCTGATGTATTAACTTTGATGGATATTGGCCTAATCTACCGTAAAGAAATTGAATCTGCAGCGCTTAAGGCTGGCCAAGAAATGAATCTGACATTTTTAACCCAACGGGTCGTACTCAAACCAAAAAATAACGATTTAGTGCTCAGTTACTATAAATTTACGCAAACGGGTGATGAACTTAGAAAATTGATTAACACGCCAGTTAATAAGGCTTATAAGCAATTGTTAAGCAGTGCACTTGAGGAAGAGTTTGAAGTAGCGTGGCACGCAATTAAATAACGGTACCACGCCAAAGCAAACAAATTAGAAGTGAATTTGTATGCCTGCAAATGGACCTGATGCATCAATATTAGTATATAGATTATCAATATCATCAAGCTCTAGCGTCATTTGACGGTAACCCGCTTTGATATCTAAATCTACCGCTAAGTTATCAAGTAAAGCCCATGCAATACCCGCTTGGTAGTCTTGTACTTTACTATCATCGATAGCAAGTAAGCTACCTTCAAAGAAAACACTTAAACCCGTTAACGGTAAGCCTACCTCAGCACGACCATAAACTAATGGCACAAAACCTGAAAAATCCACAGTTTCTGTTGTTGCTTTACCATTTGCTGTACCAGTAACAACAATATCGCCATCAAACTGCTTAGCATTTACACCTAAATCGATAGATAATAAGTCATTATCAAATATCTCATAGTATAAAATATAATCAACGTGTGATAAGTCGCTGATCGTAGTTGCTGTGGTATTGGTTGTAAATGAAGTACCACCAAACTCAAACGTCTCATTAAGCAAGGTTGAGCCATTTAACTCAAGCTCGGTATACTTTAACTTTATATTTGGCACTAATGGAATTGGATGCTCAAGCGCTGCGTAGTAGCTGATGAAGGTTTCATCTTCAAAATTAAAGTCTTGCATATTACCGCTATCTGAAAAGCTACCTGAATTATCAGATTGCCAGCCATCAACACCAACATATAAACCTAAAAGGGTGTCAGCGTGAGCCGCTGGAGCCAAAAATGCCATCGAAAGGGCAGCGGCTAAACAGTACTTTTTCATGTGTTATCCTTGCGCTAAAAGTTCGCTAAGTTCAATAAGAGCCGCATTGGCTCGTGAAATATAATTTGCCATTACTAATGAATGATTAGCAACAAAACCAAAACCATTACCATTTAAAATCACCGGACTCCAAACAGTCTCTTGGGTTGCTTCAAGCTCACGTATAATTTGTTGTAAGCTCACACGTGCATTCTTTTTCTCTAATACATCAGCAAAGTCATATTCTACCGCTTGCAAAAAATGTAATAAAGCCCAAGTTGCACCGCGTGACTCATAAAACACGTCATCTATTTCCCACCAAGAGGTTTTTATCTGATTTTGTAATGGTGCATAAGTCGCTTGATGTGCTTCTTTGTCACCGGCTAAATCAGTATTTAACCGATCTTGACCAACACTGGCACTTAACCGCTGACTTAAACTACCAAGGCGTTTTTCGGCTTCTTTTAACCAGCCTCGTAGGTTATCTGCCCGCGCATAAAACTGACTGTCACGGCTGTTTTGGTCAGCGATTTGAGTACGATACACAATTAATAAATCAATGCCTTTTTGGTATTCACTCTCGGCACTTGGCCACGCCCATGCTTCTGAACTAATATTAAATTGGGGCTGGGCTTTTTTTAGAGCTTCATGTTCGGTCGATTGCGACTGAGAACGGCTAAAGTCTTTACGCATTGATAGCGCCAAATCGCGCGTCATTTCTAATGCGCCATATTCCCAAGCAGGCATATTATCCATAAGAATACTCGGAGGTATTACATCATTTGATAAATAGCCACCAGGTTTATTCAATAATGTGCTGGCAACATTAATCAAAGCCGTAGTTGTTGTGTAACCTGTTACTAGTTTTTCGCCACGCTGCTGCGCATCCTGTTTAGCTTGCGTGATCACATTTACGCGGCTTGGCTCAACACTCCAATACACAGATACGGCATAAAATAAAATAAAAACTAATATTAGCCCTGCTATAATTTTCCCTTTATGTTGTGACATTTAATCTCCTAGTGATGTGTATGGTGCTGTTCAGATTGTGATACTTGCTCAACTTGGCTTTCTAATGAAACCACGGTAGCTTGAGTAAATACACGATCTCCATTGCTAAAATATAGCGTGAGTTTGAGCTCTTGCCCTATTTTTAACGGCTCTTTTGGTTCAAAAACCATTAAATGATAACTGCCTGGTTTAAAATCTAGCTGTTGATGTGCTTTGATCTCTAACGCATCTACTTTTTGCATTTTCATCATACCATTAACATGCTGATGTTCATGTACTTCAACTCGTCCTAAGCTCTCAAGGCTAGCCTTAGTTAATGTCACTGCTGCATCACCATGATTAACAAGCTTTAAATAACCAACACTAGATTGACTGCCAGGTAAAAAAATCCTTACTTGGGCATTGCTAACTACAATATCACTTGCTGTATCATGTTGATGCTCTGCATGGGCAAATAGCACTGGAGAGTATAGGCCTACAGCTAAAAAAGCCGCTGTGAAGATAGTTAGTAATGGCTTAAGAGTCATTTCGATCCTTGTTATAATAATCACTTTAAGTGCTAAATTTAGCATATTTGCGAAAAAATAGTCAGCTAAATTAGCATTTAAGGTAACCTCTGTGTGGCAAGCTATGCGACCTTTTTATTATCCGCGACTAACCAACACAGAAAAACAATCAGCAGTAGCGGCCATGCGATCATCACAGAACCAAACAACAAAGCCAGCATCACGCCGACTCCTATTATTAGACCTGCGCCAATCAAACCAACACTAACCAGCGCAATAATGGCAATAACGACCACCACAGCGACTAATGCACCAAATAATTCAATGCCAACCCAACTCAAGTCAGCAATCCACAAAGGGAGCTGCCATGAGTCAAACTGCATTATCTCAAATGGACTAGAAGCGATAAACAATGCTGCTAGCAGACACAGTGCAATAATTTTCATGGCGCTCTCCTAATAAACCTTGTTGTCTAAACAACAATGTGCAATTAAATAACCCGCACCTATAAATAGTGGGAACTGAATAAACAGTACAATAGTTGCTAATCGAGTTGCCCAAATCGGAAAGTCAAACCGACGCGCTAAGCCACTACATACTCCCGATATTTTTTTATTTAATGGATCTTTACTCCATTGAGTATTGTTATTAAATGTATTCATTTTTATAACTCCTAAGCCGACTGTTTTACTTTAGCTTTAAGTGCTGCAAGCTCTTTATCCAAGGCTTCGTCTTTAACAAGCGCATCAATTTGCATTGCCGTGTCTGATTGATTAGCTGCAGCCATTTCGTATGCTTCCACTTGTGATTCAATTGACTCAACTCGGCGCTCAATCACATCAAAACGCGACAGTGCATGTGCCACTTTATCGCTATGTAACTGTTGATTAACACGTACTCGTGCATTTAAAACACTATGCACCTGAGTTAAGCTCTGCCGCTTTGCTTTGGCAGCACTAAGTTTGTCTTGTAAACGCTGTGCATCGTCAGCTAACTTGGCCATTGAATCGGTTAATTTAACGAGCTCAGGTTCAACAGCTGCCATATCAGCGGCTACACGCTGCTTTTCTTTTAATGCGGCTGTAGCTAAATCATCTCGGCCTTTACTGACGGCTATTTCGGCTTTTTCTTGCCATTGTGCTATGGATGTTAACTTATCGCTTTGCTGGCGTTTCAATGCTTTTTCTTCACACAAAATCGCTGCAGCAGTAGTACGGCACTCATTCAGAGCTTGTTGCATCTCGATAATAAGTAAATTAAGTAGTTTTGCTGGCTCCTCTGCCTTATCAAGCACAGCGACCAAGTTTGATTGAATTAGATCATTAACACGATTCATTAGGCCCATGATTTTCTCCTGTTGATTATGGGTGATTACACCAAGGAGATTCCAAGACTTATGCCATGTCGTTAGAAAAACAACTAAAACAATAAATAACAATAGGATAGAAAGATAACATCAATTTAAAAGTGACGTTTAGCTGAATTAAAATACGTTAAATTAACTAAAAAAGTGATATTTTGACTAAATTTTAGGATCAAAAAAAGCCACTAAAAAGTGGCTTTCAAGATTAAAATTTCAGCTATTCAGGCACAAAACTTAATGCTTTATCCATCACTGATAAATCGGCTTGCTTACCATGGCCGTTTTCAGATAAATGACGTCTAAATCCTCGCGCCCCTGGTTGGCCTTGGAAAATACCCAACATATGGCGAGCTATATGCCAAAAGTTAGCGCCTTGGCGCATTTCATCTTCAATATAACCATACATTGAACGCACCACGTCATGACGGGATAATGTACACGCAGTATCACCGTAAATTTTCTCGTCCACTTCACTTAATATAAATGGATTACTATACGCTTCACGACCGATCATAACGCCATCAAGATGCGCTAAATGAACAAGACTATCAGCGATGGTATTAACCCCACCATTTAAGCTTAAATCAAGTTGTGGGTAATCTTTTTTCAGTTGATAAACACGCGGATAATCAAGCGGTGGAACTTCACGGTTTTCTTTCGGACTTAATCCCTTTAGCCATGCTTTACGAGCGTGAATAATAAAGTCATCACAGCCAACCTTATGACTCGCTTCGATCAGCGCACATAAAAAATCATATGAATCCTGCTCATCAATACCAATGCGTGTTTTCACCGTAACAGGAATAGTAACCTCCGCCTTCATTGCTGCAATACAATCAGCAACAAGCTGCGGCTCGCCCATTAAACACGCACCAAAGCGGCCATTTTGCACTCGATCCGAAGGGCAACCAACATTCAGGTTTACTTCATCATAACCACGTTCAGCAGCCAGTTTTGCACACTTTGCCAAAGCTTCAGGATCAGAGCCACCTAATTGCAAAGCAACGGGGTTTTCATGTGTATTAAAGTGTAGATAATCACCACGCCCAAATAAAATTGCACCGGTTGTTACCATTTCGGTGTAAAGCACCGCATGCTTGGTCATTTTACGATGAAAAGTACGGCAATGGCGGTCTGTCCAATCAAGCATGGGTGCCACAGAAAAACGTCTATTCAAAGTAAAATCCTCAGATGATATATAAGTATAAGGGTTATTCCCTCATTGGAAGGCACTATATTTTACACAAATCAAAGCCGAGCTTCAATCGTAAGCAAGTTGTTGTTTGTCGGTAGCAGAGATTGAGTTGTTTAACGCAGCAACAAAAATGTATGCTGCGCTTTAGATAATATACTTAAAACGATTTTGTTAGATTATCAAATTGCTGGCCTTGCACTGTAATGGTGGTTTTTTCTAAGCTTATATAATCATTTTTTTGCTTGGGGTTAACCAAACGAGCTGCGACTTCAAATTTAGCAACTTTAGCTTCGCTATTTAGCTCAAGTATTTTTAAAGATGAATGAGTATCATGCTTAGCTGACTGCACATAATATTCACCAGCCCAACTGGCATCAAACACTAAATTAGGCGCATTTTTAGCGGAAGATTCAATAAACACTCCCTCTTTAATTTCGTCTCGTAATAAAGTAACGGTGTAATGATCTCCTCCCGTATGACCGAAATATACGGTAACAGCATGATTGTCATTATGGCTAAAATCATAGTCAGTAACTTGAATAACCTTCATTTCGCTTTGAGGCGGTTCAACGCAGGCCGTTAATCCCAAAACAAGAAAACCGCATAAAATAATCTTTTTTAATAACATTTTTCATTCCTTAAATTTTATTACGTTATATTTAATCTAGATAATTCTAAGCAACAATTCAAAATTTTATATGACAATAGCTATTTAACAGCAATACACAGCCTTTATGTAAATACTTGTAAGCCAAAATAGTGGGCTATCCCGTCGAGTATATTTGTCACGGCAACTGATGAAAGGATCAAACCCATGATCCGGCTGATGATACTCGCACCGCTGTCACCAATTAATTTGTGAACATGGGTTGCCAACAGTAACAGCACAAGTACCACAACAAGAACAGCTAACATCATTGATGAAGTAATTAACTGCTCAACCCACGTGTATTCAGTGTTACGAGTCATCAAAACAGCGCCAAGCATCGCACCTGGACTGGCGATTGATGGAATAGCTAAAGGGAAAATGGCCGTTTCAGTGCTATCACGTACACTTTTAATTTCCATTTCTGGTTTACTTTCACCAAAGATCATAGACAAAGCGAACAGCAATAACACGATACCACCTGCGATTTGAAACGCTGACAAGGGGATATTGATAGCATTTAAAAGCAGCTCCCCAGCGACAACAAAAAACAATAGTACCCCAGCAGACACCAGAACAGCTTTCAACGCGACTTTACGTTTGAATTTGTCACTATCACCGCGTGTTAAGGCTATAAAAACAGGCACAGTACCGATTGGATCAATAACCGCAAAAAAGAAAATAAATACCGCTAATAATTCATTCATTGTTGGCCTTCCTAGAATAAAACTGTCTAATAAAAACGCTGCAACTACAATACAGTATGTTAGTATATCACGGTAGCGTAAGGATAAGAGAAGATGAAAATAGAATCACTCGTTAGTAAAGCCAAACAAGTGTGTGACAATCGCGGTGCGCGATTCACTCCAATTCGTGAAAAAGTATTTCGCCTATTAGCAAGTGCGCAAGGCGGAGTGGGCGCTTATGATTTATTAGAGCAACTAAAACTCACTGAATCAGGAGCAAAACCAGCCACAATTTACCGTGCCTTAGACTTTTTAGCTGAATTAGGTTTTATTCACAAAATTGAAAGTACTAACGCATTTATGTTGTGTCATCATTTTGATCATATCCACCCTGTACAACTGTTGATATGCGATAGTTGTGGTTTTGTCAAAGAGCTACACTCTAGCGTGATTTCGCATGAACTTAATAGTCTTGCTGCTGAGAGTGGTTTCGTCGTATCGGGGCAAACTATTGAAGCCCATGGTAGATGTGGAAATTGTAAAGAATAATTAAGTGCAGAGCTAAAATAACTCACTACACTTTAACGTATAACCGCAGTTAAACTGCTAAATTCGAGGGATAAACAATAATGAATGTAGAGTTCATCAATCCTTTTTTATCATCTTTATTAAATGTGCTCAGCACAATGGCGCAAACCGAACTAAAACCGGGTAAGCCGAAAATAAAAAAAGATGAAGTTGCCTGTGGCGACGTTTCGGGATTAATTGGCATGGTAGGACCGCAAACTAAAGGTTCATTTTCGATCACTTTTGATGAGAGCCTTGCCCTGACTATTATGGAAAGAATGCTAGGTGAACGCCCTGATTCGATCAATGAAGAAGTAACCGATATGGTTGGTGAAATTACCAATATGGTCACTGGTGGGGCAAAAAATTTACTTGGTGAAAAAGGCTATGACTTTAATATGGCTACACCAATCGTTGTGTCTGGTAAAGGTCATACCATAACTCATAAAAGTGAAGGGGCAAAAATATTGATCCCATTTACCTCTGATGCCGGTAATGCCAATATTGAAGTTAGTTTCGATAAAATATGAGCTGGTTGCAAAAACAACTACTTTTAAAGCCTCGCTCTCGAGGCTTTCATATTATTGATAGCGAAATACTCAGCCAACTCCCTGAGATTTCCGATTACCAAATTGGCTTATTACACCTTTTTATACAGCATACCTCAGCCAGCTTAACGATTAATGAAAATGCTGATCCGACAGTACGTATGGATATGGAAAGTCACTTCAATAAATTTGTTCCCGAGCGCCAACCTTATTATCGTCATGATTACGAAGGTGATGATGATATGCCTGCGCATATAAAAACGAGTACCTTAGGCTGCGAGCTAACGATTCCAATTAGCCAAGGACGTTTACAGCTTGGTACATGGCAAGGGATCTATTTAGGCGAACATCGTGACCATGGCGGCGCAAGACGTATTATTGCAACGCTGCAAGGGCAAGTTTAAATAAAACTATTTAAATTGAAATACTAAATAAATTGGATATGTGCTTTAAGCAATAACTGCTTGTCAATCAAACTTGGGTGGGTATTCATTTTTAAGAGATTGGAGCGGTACACGAGGCTCGAACTGCTTATGACTTAGTTCGACCTTGGCATATTTTATTTTAGATTGCTTAAAGAGATTGGAGCGGTACACGAGGCTCGAACTCGTGACCTCGACCTTGGCAAGGTCGCGCTCTACCAACTGAGCTAGTACCGCATAATATTTTCACTTTAAACTTACCCCAATTTCTTTGGTTAGAAATTGGAGCGGCACACGAGGCTCGAACTCGTGACCTCGACCTTGGCAAGGTCGCGCTCTACCAACTGAGCTAGTGCCGCATTTTAAAATAGTCAGTAATTTGTCCGTTGGTGCGCGACAAGTCGCGGTAAAACGTTCTGGCAACTGAGCTAGTGCCGCATTATAATTTTTAGGTTATAGGTTCTAAAAAAGTTTATAGCTTTTATTTGAAACTTGCTGCAATTTCTTTGGTGAGAAATTGGAGCGGCACACGAGGCTCGAACTCGTGACCTCGACCTTGGCAAGGTCGCGCTCTACCAACTGAGCTAGTGCCGCATTTCAAAATTGTCAGTAATTTGTCCGTTGGTGCGCGACAAGTCGCGGTAAACGTTCTGGCAACTGAGCTAGTGCCGCATTCAAAATAGTCAGTAATTTTTCCGTTGGTCCGCGACAGGTCGCGGTGAACGTTCCGGCAACTGAACTAGTGCCGCATTCAAATTGCTCAAGCATACTAACCCCGCGGGGGTTATCGTCTTAAGCGGGGCAGGATTCTACAATAATCCGATGTGTTTGCAAGTGTTTTTTACAAATTAAAGAATTTTTCTTGGTAGACTTTTAATTCCATGATGGAATCTTTGATATCATCAAGAGCAAGGTGTGAACCTTTTTTGTGCACTTGTGCTAAAACTTCTGGTTTCCAGCGTCGTGCTAGTTCTTTGATAGTGCTTACGTCTAAATTACGATAGTGGAAGTAATCTTCCAGTTCACGCATATATTTATTCATAAAGCGTCTATCTTGGCCTATTGAATTACCACACATAGGCGAAGCGCCTGCAGGAACCCACTGCTTTAAAAATGCCAAAGTTTGTTCAACAGCATCTTGCTCTGTGAATGTGCTCGCTTTACAGCGTGCAGTTAACCCTGACTGACCATGTTGCTTAGTACACCATTCATCCATACCATCAAGCAATTCATCACTTTGATGAATAGCAATAGTTGGCCCTTCAGCCAAGATGTTTAACGCACTGTCGGTGACAACCGTGGCGATTTCGAGTATTTTGTCTGTACTTGGTTCAAGACCTGTCATTTCGAGGTCGAGCCAAATCAGATTTGATTTATGAAAAGACATAATTACCTTGCGGTGCTTTCCTTTAGATCTAACGCATTTAGATATATCATATTAGTATCATCAGTCGACCTAAAGCTTTTTTTTCAAAAAGCACGACATTTAACTAAGTTATGGGCCAAAAGTGGCAAAACAGAAGAAATTAAGTAAAGGTCAATCCCGTAGGATTAAGGCCAATCACCAAAAACGCTTGTCTAATGCAGATTCTGCGCCAACCACTAACAAGGTTGAGCAATGGCAAACTGACAATTTAGGTGCGCCTGAAAATGCCGTGGTGATCAGTCGGTTTGGTCAACATGCCGATATTGAAACTGATAACGGAGATGTTTTGCGCTGCAATATTCGCCGTACCGTTAAAGGTATTGTTTGCGGAGACGAAGTGCAATTTCGCCGCGCAAAAGTCAGCGAAGGTGATTTAGCTGGCGTTATAGAAGCAATGCATGAACGGCGCTCGCAACTTACTCGCCCTGATTTTTACGACGGTGTAAAAGTCATAGCCGCCAACATTGACCAGATTTTGATGGTCTCTGCGGTACTACCAGAGTTTACCCCCAGTATTATCGACCGCTATTTAATTGCTTGCGAAGATATGGGCATTGAGCCTATTTTAGTGCTCAATAAAATAGATTTAATTGATGAGCCTGGGCTTGCTAACATCAATAAAATTCTGGATATTTATAGGTCACTTGATTATCAAGTATTACTAGTCAGTAATAAAACCGGTTACGGTATTGATGCACTCAAAGAAACCTTAATTGATAAAAATAGTATTTTTGTTGGTCAAAGTGGTGTGGGTAAATCAACTTTAGTTAACACTGTTTTACCTGATGCCGAAATACTGACCAAAGAAGTCTCTGAAAATAGTGGCCTTGGCCAACACACAACAACCGTGTCACGACTTCATCACTTACCTTCAGGCGGTAACTTAATTGATTCCCCTGGTATTCGTGAATTTGGCTTGTGGCATTTAGATGTAGAGCGCGTTACTTGGTGCTTTAAAGAGTTTCGCGAGTTTATTGGCGGTTGCCGCTTTAGAGACTGTAAACATTTAAATGATCCGGGCTGTATAATTCGCCAAGCAATCGATGATGGTGATATTTCACAGCTACGTTTTGATAGCTACCATAGAATTTTAGAAACAATGGCCGATGGCCGAGCGGGTGCTCGTGCTCCACGCGTATAATTTTTTAGGAAAAAACTTGTGAGTTTAGACAAATTCAAAATCGCAATGCAGTACGCAATGCCAAAACATTTTGTATCCCGTATGGTAGGCAAGTTAGCTGCAGCTAAAGCAGGTGCACTAACAACTACTTTAATTAAATTGTTTATTAAACAATATAAAATTGATATGAATGAAGCGCAATATAGCGACCCAGCTCACTATAAAACGTTTAATGAGTTTTTTACTCGTCCTTTAAAAGAAGGCGTTCGGCCATTAACCACTGAAGATGACATCATTACTCACCCTGTAGATGGTGCCATCAGTCAATTAGGCCCAATTGTTGAAGGCCAGCTTATTCAAGCCAAAGGACATGACTATAGCTTACAAGCTTTACTTGGCGGCTCAGAGCAAGATACAGCGCCATTTTTAGGCGGCGACTTTGCAACGATTTACTTAGCGCCAAAAGATTATCATCGTATTCATATGCCGATTGATGGCACCTTGAGTAAAATGATTTACGTCCCCGGTGATTTATTTTCAGTAAACCCACTTACCGCGCAAAATGTACCTAATCTATTCGCTCGTAACGAACGCGTAGTAGCCATTTTTGAGACTGAAATTGGCCCGCTTGCCATGGTATTAGTGGGTGCAACAATTGTTGCCAGTATCGAAACTATTTGGGCAGGTACAGTTACACCACCAGCAGGTAAAGATGTATTTAGCTGGAATTACAAAACCTCAGGTGAAAATGCAATTACCTTGAAAAAGGGTGAAGAGATGGGTCGCTTTAAATTAGGCTCCACGGTTATTTTAGCCTGGGGTGCTAATAAAGCAGATATCTTTGATGATCAAAAACCAGGCACAGTGACTCGCATGGGCACACCGTTTGCTAAAGTTGATGATTGATGATTAATACCTAATTAATAATTAAGTTATAACTCATTTTAATTAAAAACGCGGACCGACTAATGCAGTCATGCCGCGTTTTTTATTTAAGTTCTTTCCCCTGCACACTCAGTACACTCGGGCGCTTTAGTTAATTTAAACTGCTGCTGCGCTAAACTTAGCCCATCAAAACGAATAAACTGACTGCCTTGATGATGGCCCAGCAAGATATTAACTGCCAACAGTGCTTGCATCGAGCCAATAACACCTAACAACGGACTAAGCACGCCCGCGTTACTGCAATTAAGCGCTTGCTGTTGCGGTTGTGCTCCAAATATACACCCGTAACAAGGGCTCTGTGGCTGGCGAAAATCAAAACACATCAGCTGCCCTTCACTCGCTATTGCCGCCCCCGACACCAGTGGAATACCCAGTGCCAAGCATTGCTGGTTTACTACATAGCGAGTGCTGAAGTTATCGCTGCAATCAAGTACTAAGGTTGCGCCAGTAAAAACTTGCTCAGCATTTTCAGTGGTTAATTTTGCACTTACTGTGTTGATCTTGATTTGATTATTTAAGCTGCTTAATACTTTGCCCGCAGCGCTGACCTTATCTTGCCCTAAATGATTTACTTTATAGAGCACTTGGCGCTGTAAATTTGAAAGCTCAACCTTATCATCATCTAACAAGCTTAATTCGCCAATGCCAGCCGCAGCTAAATACAGTAATGCGGGGCTGCCTAACCCCCCCGCTCCAATTACCACAACGTGAGCGGCTTTGAGCTTTAACTGCCCTTCAAAGCCGACTTCTTTAAGCATTAAATGACGACTGTAACGTAACTGCTCTTTGTCAGATAAAGATCCTTTTATTGCCTCACTCATTGCTATTAATAGCCACTTGTAAATCGGCAATCGCCTGTTGATAGTCACTTGCTTCACTAATAGCCCTAACAACAGCTACACTGCCAACACCGGTTGCAGCAACCTCGCCCGCTCGTGATAAATCAATGCCACCAATAGCTACCGTTGGGTAATCACTCATTAACGGCACAAAACGCTTTAACTTTTCAAGCCCTTGAATTTGCCCTGTCATATCTTTGGTCGTGGTTGGGTAAATAGCGCCAAACGCCATATAACTCGGGCGGTAATTATGAGCGCGCAGCATTTCATAAAAACCATGGGTCGAAATCCCCAAACGCATGCCCGACTCTTTAATGGCCACCAGATTAGCCTCAAGTAAATCTTCTTGACCTAAATGCACACCATAAGCGCCATGTTTGATCGCCAGCTGCCAATGATCGTTGATATACACATTGCCATCGTACTTTTTACCAAGTGTGACCGCCGCAGCAATAGCGTGTTCAAGCTCTTCTTCGCTGGCGTTTTTCATTCTAAGTTGTACAGTTTTAACGCCTTGCGCTAAACACTTTTCTAACCAATCGAGACTATCAACCACTGCATATAAACCAAGCTGTTTGTTTTCACACTCAGTAAAACCTGCCGCCATAGTAAATTCGTTTGGTTGTTCAAAATCCAGCTCATCACCCAGCCAACTACCCGCTTCAATGACTTGTGGGTAATCATCAAGATTATCGGGAAAGCTCGTTTGTGCCACAGGGCCAATTCCTTCACCATAACGAACCGCAGCTTTTAAGCCTTGATTTATATAGGCTTTGGCTAAAATAAAGGCATCTTTAAGCGGGTAACCTTTCGCTAAACACGCTGCAATCACTGACGCCATACTACAACCGGTACCATGGCTGTGCGGCGTTTGAATTTTTTCGTTACCAAGCCAATATTCATTACTGCCATAAGAGCTGGCATCACTGCAGTAATCAATGCAATATCCGCTTGGATAATCCCAATGGCCACCTTTGATCAGCACCGCTTTTGCGCCCCAGCTTTGCAGCTTTTGCGCAGCCTCGATCACAGCACTGGGACCAATTAAATATATCCCAGTGAGCAACTGCGTTTCATGGGTATTCGGAGTGATCACATCCACCAGCGGCAATAAGCATTCTTTAATTGCGCTAACGGTATCTTCTTCTGTCAGTAAGTCACCACTGCTAGCAATGGCCACCGGATCATATACAACCAAAGGCGCAACCGGCCAAGTGGCTTTATAATGTTTTAGATGCTCACTGATCAATTGAATTTGCTGCACATTGGCGAGCATACCAATTTTAATAACACGGGCTTTCATGTCGCTTTCAAGGGCGAGTAATTGCGACTCAATAACATCGGTTGAAATCGGGTTAAGTGCTTCAACGCCTAGGCTGTTTTGCGCAGTCAATGCGGTGATCGCTGTACAACCATGGACGCCAAAACTTTGCATCGCTTTAATATCCGCCTGAATACCTGCACCACCGCCAGAGTCAGAGCCAGCAATTGTCCAAACAACATGATTCATAGTTACGTATTTCCTAATTTTTTACTTCATTTATTACTGTTGATGCCAAAATGGCATACCCATAGTGGGCGTAGATGGCGCAGCGACGTCTTTTTCTGGCATCGCCTTCGCTCGGTAAGCAAAACGACCCGCATCAACGGCTGCTTTAAATGCATGACTCATGGTAACAGGGCAGCCCGCCCCTGCAATAGCCGAATTCAATAACACCGCATCATAACCTAATTCAAGCGCTTGGCAGGCGTGTGATGGTAAGCCAAGGCCAGCATCAACAATCAATGTGGTATCGGGTAAGCGCTCCCGAATAGTTTTTAAGTTATATTTATTTAACAAGCCCTTACCTGTGCCAATAGGCGCTCCCCACGGCATCAGCACTTCACACCCTGCATCAACTAAACGCTGACATAACACTAAGTCGTCAGTACAATAAGGTAATACTTTAAAGCCTTCGGCTAATAAAATCTGTGTCGCTTCCAGTAATGCAAATGGATCTGGTTGCAGGTTATAGTCATCACCAATCAACTCAAGTTTTATCCAATCGGTAGCAAACACTTCGCGGCACATTTGTGCCAGTGTAATTGCTTCATTGACACTGTGACAGCCTGCAGTATTGGGTAGAATTTTTAAGCCCGTATCTTTGATCAATTGCCAAAAGTCATCTCCTGCGGCGGCACTTTGTTGACGTCGTAATGACACAGTAACAATCTGCGAGCCAGAGGCAACAATCGAATCGGCCATAACCGCAGGTGATGGATAAAGTGCTGAGCCAATTAATAACCGACTAGTGATCTGCTCACCATAAATACTGAAACTATCTGATATTACGCTACTCATATTAGCCACCTTGGATCGGTGACAGTAATTCAATGCTATCGCCTTCGTTAAGTAAGGTAGTATCACATTGACTACGCGGTATAAATTGACCATTAAGCGCCACTGCAAAAGGCTCTTTTGCTGCAAACTGCGTCAAACCTTGGGCTACATTGGCGTTATCTGCTAACTCAAAATGTTGACCATTAATTGTTATTTTCATACTTACTTTCATAATAAGCCTTATTTTATCCGTGCAATGGCATCGGCCACTAAACTCGGTGCGAGTAAATAACCATGACGATATAAGCCATTAATGCTGACCACATTTTGCTGCTGGGAAACCTGCGGGCGATTATCACTAAATGCAGGACGCAGGCCGGTTTGAATATTCAACACTCGCGCCTCAGCAAAACCACTGTGTACTGTGTACGCTGCTGACAACAGCTCAAGAGTCGAACGCACAGTGGCAGCCCCCTTATCTTGTGATTCAATTTCTGTCGCGCCAATTACGTATTGATGATTTGGCTTCGGAGCAATATAAATAGGATAACGCGGGTGCATTAACCGCACTGGCCGCGTTAAATTAACCTCAGGGGCGTACAAACGCACTACTTCACCACGCACTCCGCGTAGCTTACACGCTGCGCTTTTAGCGCCAAGGCCACGGCAATCAATAATATAATCAAACGATTGCTGTAGATTTAGCGATGTTACATCAACCTGTTGTGCAAACTTAAAGCTCACATTACGCTGCTTTAGAGTGTTAAAACTGGCTTGATAAAAAGCCTGATTATCAATTTGCCCTTCGCAAGGTAAATACACACCTTGGTTAAAACGCCCTGTAAGCTCTGGCTCTAATTCAGCAATATGTGCCCCTGTTAACTGATGTCCTTGATGTTCAGCTAAAGGCTTTAAACGCTGTATAAAACTTTGTAAGTCACCTTTATCTTGCTGGTGTGCAACCACAAGTGTACCTTGCTGTTGGAAAAACACCGCTTCATCAAGTTGCGCTAAAATTCTCGGCCAACGCTTTATTGAATCCAGCCCCATCAAGGCCAAGTCTTGCTCGCAGAATACAGATTCAGCCAGTGGTGCAAGCATCGCCGCTGCCACTCTTCCTGCACTATCAAGCGCTTGTTCGTCACCCGCTTCATAAACAGTTACCCGATGCTGTAAACTCAACTCAAGCGCCGTTAAACGCCCCGTTAAACCAAACCCCACCACCGCAATATTGTAAGACATGAGAATCCTTAATTCAGTTTTCTAGCTACAAGAGTAAAGTTAGCGAGCTTTTCACTCGCCAACTCTCTAACTCGCTAACTAGTTTTTAAACCGCTTTATGATAAATCTCTGAGCCGCTTTGTTTAAATTCGGCTGATTTAGCTTGCATCTCGGCTTCAACATCGACCATTTTGATCTCAATAGCATCACCTACGTTGTTAGGATCTATGCCTCTGGCTTCTAGATCTTTAGCGTATTCTCTTACTTCTTGGGTGATTTTCATTGAGCAGAATTTTGGCCCACACATAGAGCAAAAATGCGCTACTTTGCCAGATTCTTGTGGCAGTGTTTCGTCATGGTATTCACGAGCACGAACAGGGTCTAAACCAATATTAAATTGGTCATGCCAGCGGAACTCAAAACGCGCTTTTGATAACGCATTATCACGCTCTTGCGCTCCGGGATGACCTTTGGCTAAATCGGCGGCATGAGCGGCAATTTTATAGGTGATCAGCCCTTCTTTAACGTCTTCTTTATTTGGTAAACCTAAATGCTCTTTTGGTGTGACATAACACAGCATTGCACAGCCATACCATGCAATTTGCGCCGCCCCAATACCAGAGGTGATATGGTCATAGCCTGGGGCGATGTCAGTTGTCAGCGGGCCAAGGGTGTAAAAAGGTGCTTCGTCGCAATGCTTAAGCTGCTCTTCCATATTAGCTTTGATCATATGCATTGGCACATGCCCTGGGCCTTCAATAAACACTTGTACATCGTGTTTCCACGCGATTTTGGTCAGCTCACCTAACGTACGCAGTTCACTAAATTGCGCGTCATCGTTGGCATCTGCAATTGAACCAGGACGCAGGCCATCTCCTAATGAGAAACACACATCGTACTGTTTCAAAATCTCACAAATATCTTCAAAATGAGTATAAAGGAAGTTTTCTTTATGATGCGCTAAACACCATTTCGCCATAATTGAACCGCCGCGCGACACAATCCCAGTGACACGTTTTGCCGTCATTGGAACGTAGCGTAATAACACCCCCGCGTGAATAGTAAAGTAATCCACACCCTGCTCGGCTTGTTCAATTAGAGTATCGCGGAAAATTTCCCACGTTAGATCTTCGGCAACCCCATTTACTTTTTCAAGCGCTTGATAAATAGGCACTGTACCAATTGGCACTGGTGAGTTACGTACTACCCATTCACGAGTTTCATGAATATAACGACCCGTTGATAAATCCATAACTGTGTCAGCGCCCCAGCGGGTTGACCAGACCATTTTTTCAACTTCTTCTTCAATAGATGAGCTAACTGATGAGTTGCCAATATTAGCGTTCACTTTCACTAAAAAATTGCGCCCTACAATCATCGGCTCGGTTTCTGGGTGATTAATGTTGTTAGGTAAAATCGCACGACCACGGGCAATTTCATCACGCACAAATTCAGGAGTAATAAACTCAGGGATACTCGCACCAAACGACTCGCCTTGGTGCTGCTGTGCTAATAACTCTTTTTGAAGTTGCGCACGGCCCATGTTTTCACGAATTGCGACATATTCCATTTCCGGTGTGATAATACCTTGGCGAGCATAATGCATTTGCGTGACATTTTTACCGGCTTTAGCGCGGCGAATTTTTGGGAGATGCTCAAAACGAATATGATCAAGGCCTTCATCGGCCATGCGTTGCTGAGAAAACTGCGAGCTGACTGAGCCTAAAATTTCAGTATCGCCACGGCTTTCAATCCACTGTTCGCGGTACTTATCCAGCCCTTTACGAACATCTAGAGTAAAATCAGGATCTGTGTATGGGCCTGACGTATCATAAACACGCAGTGGTGCATTTGATTCGTACACTGGGTTTTCATCGGTGCCACCGATAAAGGTATCACTCAAAGTAATTTCACGCATACCAACACGCACATTATCTTGCGTACCTTGTACATAAACTTTGTGTGAGCTTGGAAATGGTTGCCCAGTAAGGTTATAAATATAATCTGATGCAGCCGCACGAGTTTCGCGGCGAGACGGTTTATTTGATGTGTTTGACATGACTTACCTCATTGCTAAAAGGGTTGTCTTGTCAGATACTGCTGTGCGATAAAAAGCAACGCAATAGAGAGTAGCAAATGCTACATGGATCGTAGATTGGTGTTACAAAAAAGCACTACCAACCTTGGCAGCCACAGTGCTTATGCCCAAAACTGGCGCACAAGCACCCGTTTTAGGCAGCTTGTTCCCTACGCAGGTGTTAGCCTGATCAGGTTCACGGATCCCGCTTTCGCGATCTCAGCCTTTAAGTTAAAAACTCAAGGCACTCCGACAAGTAAAATTCTATATATTGTTCGCTAACGAGTGTACGTTAGATATTGCAAGCCTGCAAGAGATCAACTTGCGGGAATAAACGCAAATGTTTGCTCGCCATTTAAAACCAATTGCTGATCTTGAATTTGCAGTGGCACACCTTGCTTTAACGCATTTAAAAACTGCAGTTCAAACTCGTCCAACTCATCTCCGCATGATTTACGGGTCATGCCTAATTTATTCACCGTTAAATGATTATCATCAAGTTGACCTTCACCAAAAAATTTATTACAACCAGCAAAACCATTGACTTGCAGAGCTTCAATAAAACTTAATGATGCTGAATATGATGCAGGGATTGCTAAACCATCAACCCGTGATAGTTGCCACTTAGTGTATTTTAATTGCTCACTGGTGACTGTCCCTGTCGATGAGCAGCCAATACATAAACCGATTATAAGCATCGGGATTGCTGCTAATTTCATGTAATTACTAACCTAAAACTCAATTGCAACATGATAACAATAAATAACAGTTTATACCGTTAATAATGCATGTTTTTAATGTAAAAAAATGTTCTAAGATAGTAAAAAAGGTGGCACCGGAAAATTACTCAGGCTTAAATAGTAGATCAACTTGATCGGGCAAAAATGGCCGACCTAGCTCATTCACCGCGGTGCCAATCACCAGTGCCTTTAACATCACTTTTTCATCATGCTTTCTTACCACTGTTTGTCGAAAGCCAAACTTTAAGCGACTAATACGCTCAGGCTCTACAGCGACATAAAACTCATCTCCGGGCATTAGTGATTGCTTATAATCCATCTCGCTACGCATTACGACTAAATTAATTTTATCGCGAGTAAGCTGAGCAAAATCAACCCCATTCGCATGCAAAAACTCATGGCGCGCATGCTCTAGGTAATTAAAATACACACTATTATTTACAATGCCTTGTAAATCGCATTCGTAGTCGCGTACTTTAAAGTCAACTTTAAAGGTCATATTTGTATTCCTTATTATGTATACTGTGCGCGTTTATAGCACATAAATATAACTGGTATCACGACTTTAATGAGAATAGTTGCTATCATGCAAGTCCTTAAAATGGAGTTAAGTAATAGAATGAAATTACGCCTGTCTTTAATTACTGCCGCGCTTTTACCTTTGATAAGCGCCCCAGCTTTTGCTGAAGATACTGAACTTGAAAAAATACTCGTCACCGGAGACTTTCAAAAAGAAAGCATTCAAACCCTTAGTGCCAGTGCCAGTTTATTTAGCGAACGCGAAATTAATGACCGAGGTGCTAGTTTTCTAGACGAAATGCTTGCCAGTGCTGCCAACGTAAATTTTACCGCTGGTGCTTCTCGTGGCCGTTACATCCAAATTCGAGGGGTTGGTTTACGCTCACAATTTGTTGACCCTATTAACCCTTCTGTTGGCTTAGTGATCGATGGCATTAATTATTCCGGCTTAGGTGGTAGTTCATTACTGTTTGATGTAAACCAAGTTGAGATTTATCGCGGTCCGCAAGGTACTCGCTTTGGTGCTGATGGTATGGCTGGTATGATCCAAATGGAATCAGCCGATCCAACTTTTGATCCAAGCGTCAAAGTGCAGCTAGGCGCAGGTAACTACAACAGTTATGAAGCGGGTGTTGCCGCAGGTATTGGTATTACAGACAGCACCGCAGTGCGCGCTAGTATTTATCAACGTGAGTCTGATGGTTATGTTGATAACCTATATTTAAACGAGTCAACACAACAGCAAGATGAACTGGTTAGTCGTTTTAAACTACACAGCCAACTTACAGATCATCTTCGCACTGAATTAAGTGTTCATTATATTGATATCAATAACGGCTACGATGCATTTACGCTTGATAATAGCCGTAATAGTGTAGCCGATCACCCAGGCCAAGATAACCAAGAAAGTATCGCGGTAGGTCTTGCCAACATCTACACTGGCTTTGATTGGTTTGATGTCAGTTTAAACTTATCAGGTATTGATAGTGATTTAGTTTATAGCTTTGATGAAGACTGGGTATGTAACGATATTAATAAGCCGCAGTTATGTGGTGCAGGACTGCACCCCGATGGTTATAGCTCAACCGATAGCTACTTTCGAGATCGTCAAGACCAGGCTGCTGAACTGCAATTTAATGGCAAAGGTGGTAACTGGGTTACGGGACTTTATTACCAAGCCCGTAATGTTGATTTAGAACGCCAATACACTTGGCTTGCAGCTCCATTCGCTTCAACTTATGAAACTAGTAATACCGCAATTTACGGCCAACTAGCAACGCCGATTGGTAATAAAACCACCTTAATAACAGGCTTACGCGTTGAGCAATACCAAGGTGATTACACCGATAATAATGGTTTTATTGAAAGTACTGATGATGTGATGGTCGGTGGTAAACTTGCCCTTGAGTATCAAGTCATTGACCGTACCATGATTTATACCAGCCTAACTCGTGGTTACAAAGCAGGAGGGATTAACTCAGAAGCACTCGCCAAAGCGAAAGATGACGGTTTAAATCTTGATGCTGATTTCTTTAAAAACCACACTAGTTTCGCACCAGAGTACCTATGGAGTGGTGAATTTGGCGTTAAAGGTAGCTCTTTAGATGAGAAATTTATTCTGCGCTTAGCGGCCTTTTATATGTATCGCGAAGATATGCAGTTAAAAGCCTGGAAAGTGGAAGACCAAAAGTTTACTGGTTATATTGATAACGCCAGCTCTGGAGAGAATTACGGCCTTGAAATTGAAGGCAGTTACCAATTAACTGATGACTTATTTTTCACCGGTAGCGCTGGTTATTTACATACTAAAATCAATGACTTTGTCGCTCAATCTGGTCTAGATCAAGATGGTCGCGAGCAATCACAAGCGCCTAAATACCAGTATGCATTCACGGCTCGCTATAACTTTACTGATGAGTTATTTGCTACAATAGGCATTGAAGGTAAAGATAATTATTACTTCTCAGATAGCCACAACTCGCAAGCACCGAACATTAATTTAGTTAATTTAACTGCTGGTTACGAGGCTGAGCAATGGTCAATTCGCGCTTGGGCACGTAACGTGTTTGATGAAGAAGTACCTACACGTGGTTTTGAATTTGGTAACGACCCACGCGAAGGGTATGCAACTCACACATACACTCAGCTTGGCGAACCAATGGTTGCCGGCGTCACATTTATCTACGAGTTATAAAAACGAGTTTCAAGGGATAAGTTAAAAGGTAAAAGCTAGATTACTTTTACCTTTTCTTAACCTTGAATCTTGAGCCTTTTAAGCCCTACCTACATCAAACGCGATGACTTCTTTTATGGTGTTTTTTTGCGTTGCTAACATCACTAACCTATCAACCCCTAATGCTACTCCTGCGCATTGTGGTAAACCATGCTCAAGAGCGGCGATTAAACGGGTGTCCATAGGCACTTGTGTTAAGTTATTCGCTTTGCGGTATGCATTATCTTCAGTAAAACGTTTAGCTTGCTCCTGTGCATTGGTGAGCTCATTAAAACCATTCGCCAGCTCCATGTTCTGATAATAAAGCTCAAACCGCCCAGCGACTCTAATATCATGCTCACAAATACTCGCCAGTGCGGCTTGCGATGCAGGAAAATGATAAATAAAACAAGGTTTTTGTTGGCCAATTGTTGGCTCAACTTTCATACAAAATAATAATTGTAGTAACGTATCACGGTGAGTTTCATGCTTAGCGATATCAGCAAACCCCTGTTCACAGGCAAGTGTTTGTAACTGTTCAATAGTGGCACTGAGCGGATCAAGTCCTAATGCTTTGGTAAAAGCATCTTGATAGGTTAAACGCTCTGCAGGTGGAACATTTAAGATAAGCTGCATTAATTCATCAATTTCATCCATCAGCGCAAACTCATCAAACCCAGGGCGATACCATTCCAACATAGTAAACTCAGGATTATGATGGCTGCCCGCCTCTTCGTTACGAAATGCCTTACAAATTTGGTAAATAGCACCACTGCCGGCTGCCAATAATCGCTTCATGGCAAATTCTGGTGATGTTTGTAAGTAAAGCGGTAAGCCTTTCGCGAAACCGGGGCCAATAAACTGCGTTTTAAAACTCGCTAAATGAACATCAGTAACACTCGCTGCACTTAAACTAGGCGTATCAACTTCCATAACGTGGCGTTGGTAAAAGAATTCCCGAATAGTGCGTAAAATTGCGGCTCGTTGTGCCAAGGTATTTACTTGTGCGCTTGGTTGCCAAAGATCTGCTGACATATTTTCTCCAAAAAAAATCCCAGCTTAAGCTGGGATTTATTAAGCTATATTAAAGTTACTTAACACGGCTTACATATTCGCCGTTACGGGTGTCGACTTTAATTACTTCACCGATTTGTACGAATAATGGTACACGCACAACAGCACCAGTACTTAGCGTTGCTGGCTTACCACCAGTACCTGCTGTGTCGCCTTTAAGACCAGGATCTGTTTCAGTGATCTCAAGCTCTACAAAGTTAGGTGGTGCAACAGCTATTGGATTGCCGTTCCACAAAGTAATAGTACATACATCATTTTCAACTAACCATTTACCAGCATCGCCAAGCGCTTTTTCATCAGCTGCGATTTGTTCAAATGTTTCGTTATTCATGAAATGCCAAAACTCACCATCAGTGTAAAGATACGCAAGATCGGTATCCATTACATCAGCACCCTCTACTGACTCACCTGATTTAAAAGTTTTTTCAAGTACTTTGCCAGAGATAAGTTTACGAATACGAACACGGTTAAACGCTTGGCCTTTACCAGGTTTTACCATTTCATTTTCTAAAATACTGCAAGGCTCGCCGTCCATCATAATTTTTAGGCCGCCCTTGAACTCGTTGGTGCTATAATTCGCCATCGTTTCCTCTATCTAATAATTTCGAGTAATCTACCTACCAATGATACAAAGAAATGAAGCAAATTTGCATATAAACTGGCAAAAAGAATTAGCTAATGTTGTTACTTGCCCAAGCACCTTGCTAGAAATGCTAGGTTTATCAAGCATGGCCGACGAAAAAGACCTCAAAGCACGAGCTCTTTTCCCGGTACGTGTGCCTGTGCCTTTTATCAAAAAAATGCGTTATGGCGATATTAATGACCCATTACTGCTGCAAGTCATGCCGCGCCACCAAGAGTTTATCGCTAAAACAGGTTTTGATAAAGATCCATTAAAAGAGCAAAACAACGCTCAACCAGGATTATTACACAAATATAAATCCCGAGTTTTAGTGATGTTTAAAACTGGTTGCGCCGTTAATTGCCGTTATTGCTTTCGTCGCCATTTTCCATACCAAGAAAATCAGCTAAATAAACGCAGCTTAATTGCAGCGCTCGATTACATAAAATCGGATGCTAATATTAACGAGGTGATTTTAAGTGGTGGTGATCCGTTAATGGCCAAAGACGACGCAATTAGTTGGTTTATGGATGAGCTTGAACAATTACCACAAATTAAACGAATGCGAATTCATAGCCGCCTACCGGTGGTGATCCCATCTCGCATTACTGACCAATTGTGCGAACGTTTTGCAAAGTCTCCACTTAAAATTGTGTTTATTAATCACATTAACCATGGCAACGAGATTGATGATGATTTTAAAGTGGCAATGCAAAAACTCAAAAAGGTAGGTGTCACATTGCTCAATCAAGCGGTGCTATTAAAAGATGTAAATGATACCAGTGAAGCGCAAGTCGCATTAAGCGAAGCGTTATTTGATGCCGACGTACTGCCTTATTATTTATATTTACTTGATAAAGTTGAAGGAGCGAGTCATTTTGATATCGACGAATCACAGGCACGCAAAATCATGGCCGAAATGCTTATCGCATTGCCAGGATTTTTAGTACCAAAGCTGATGCGCGAAATCGGCGGTCAAAAAAGTAAAACGCCGATTGACCTCAAGCTTTTATAAAAACAGGGCTTAAACGTATACGTTAACGTTATTGCCAAGCGAAGCTGTAACTGATTTTGCTGGCGTTTGTGCAGCGCTCGAACTAGCGGCACCTTCAATAAGTGCCAGTGCTGCTGCACCATCCGCTTTTTGCTGTTTTTTTGCCAATGCTGCGCTGTATACTTCGCCACTTTGACCCGCGCCACTCATGGCCGGTAGATTTCCACCTGATATATTCATAGCTCATACCTGACTTTTTAGCTTATTACCCGTATTATATCGGCATTGCGGTCTAAAGCTTTAGGAAAAAAATGGATTCAATTATTGAACAACTCAATGCCAACTTAAAAATTGTTTATCGCCAGTCTCTTGACGCAGATAAAAAATTAGATGAGTTGCAACAACAAGGCTTAGGTAAATTTACAGCGTTATTTCCTGCCGATGCTGGTTTTACCTTTGAAGCAAAACGCTTCAAACCTTATGTATTAGATGTAGCTGCAGATGTAGAAAGCTTAAGTTCAGAAGGTTTTAGTGAAGAAAAGCTAAAAACCACTGTTATTAAATTACAACAGTTACTGCAATTACTCGCAACGTTTAAGTAACTATAAAAGCGCTATCATTAAACTGTAGCGCTTTTTACTCTTAATTTAGCTTGGGGTAACAACTGGCAGTAATTCTTTATCAAACCAATCAGTGATCAAACGTTTATCATAGTAAAACTGTTCATCACGGCCCATTTTAATTTTATCCATAAAGCCCATATCTTTTAATTCGACTTTATCGCTTTGACTAATCACGTTACCGTCTTTATCAGTAACCGAATATTGAAACTCAATGCGTGGAAAATAAATTGGTTTTACAATACGTAAATCATTCATACCGCCAAAGCGTACATCACCGGCTAAATCCAGCTCAGTCACTTCAACATTAAACTTATATCCTTCGGGCAACTTTTCTGCCAGTTTATTAAAGTGCTTTTCAAAACTGCTAGCTATATGTTTATGGAAGGAGCCCTTAGGTTCATTTGAAGGACGTACATCGCGGTAGTCATTGAAGTCTTGCCATTTAACGACAGCTTCTCCTGCTTGAGCAAATACAGGCAGTACAACTAACATAGCCATCGCTACTTTTTTAAATGTATTCATTGTCTATCTCCAAAATGCCCTTGGGCTAATATAGTTGAAATAATAGCACTAACAACTTAACTATAGCTTAATACTATTTAGTCTCATTGTTATCATTTATGTAAAATATGTAACCAGACACCAGTTAACTATGATTAATTGATACCGTAACATCATGGAACAACAAAAAGATCAGATAAAGCATGTATTGAAGTGCTATTTATGATGAAATTACAACTATACAACTATACACCTTCACCTTATATATGGAGATTTCATGACAATTTTAGTAACAGGTGGCGCGGGATACATAGGCTCACACACTGTTGTTGAATTATTACAACAAGATAATGATGTTGTTATCATTGATAATTTAAGCAACTCGAGTGTGGAATCACTTGAGCGTGTAAAAAAAATCACTGGTAAAACTGTGCACTTTTATCAAGGTGACATCCTTGATAAAACATTTTTGGCCAGCGTTTTTGCAAAACATACAATTGAGAGTGTTATTCATTTTGCCGGTTTAAAGGCCGTCGGTGAATCAATGGTGAAACCCATTGAGTATTACCAAAATAACGTGCAAGGTACGCTGACTCTCGTTGATGCTATGCGCGATGCAGGTGTGTTTAAACTTGTATTTAGCTCATCGGCAACAGTATATGGTGATCCAGCAAGCCTGCCAATTCAAGAAGATTTCCCGGTAGGTGGCACTACTAATCCATACGGCACATCAAAACTGATGGTTGAAATGATGTTACAAGACATCGCTAAATCAGATGAGCGCTTTGCATTTGCAATTTTGCGTTACTTTAATCCCGTAGGTGCGCACGAGTCAGGCCTAATTGGTGAAGATCCCAATGGTATTCCAAACAACTTATTACCTTACATAGCGCAAGTGGCAGTGGGTAAATTAAAGCAGCTGGGTATCTTCGGCGATGACTATGATACGGTTGATGGTACTGGTGTGCGTGATTACATCCATGTTGTTGACTTAGCGCTTGGTCATTTAAAGGCACTTAATAAAATAAACCAAGATACCGGTGCCCATGTTTACAATCTTGGCACCGGTAATGGTTATTCGGTGCTACAAATGCTCAACGCATTTAGCAAAGCCTGTGGTAAAGATATTCCGTATCAGGTGTCACCTCGTCGCCCAGGTGATATTGCAGCTTGTTATGCAGCGCCTGAAAAAGCCCTTAGTGAACTTGATTGGCAAGCAGAGCGTGGTATCGATGTGATGATGCAAGATACGTGGCGTTGGCAAAGTAACAACCCAAATGGGTATAAATAGCTAAACTTAAACCAGCTTCAATAAGCTGGTTTTTTTATATTTTTTGAAATAAAAAGTCTCGTTTACCACTCTTTTACAGTATCTATATTTAATCACCTATCAAAAATGCAACCAACCTATACTCGTTACAGTATTCATTCACTGCTAATTATTAGCTTATCGCTATTGGGTCTTAGCCTCTTATTAGGAGCAGAGGTAAATAATGTGCATGCTATTTTCAATTTTTATCAATTAGCCAATGTAATCCCTGAAACTGGGCAATCAATACTCGCAGGAGTGGCTTTTTTAGTAACCGCTTTATTTATTATTTTAAGTTTAAAACAATCACGTTTTCAGACCCCTGCTTTTGTTAGCCTGATCACTCTTGCCGTTATACCGCTTGTTACCTTATTAAGTGAAAGCCGCTGGATGACTGACTTAGGTGGCTTCCCAATTATAGGCTCTGGGCAAGGTATAATTAAGTACACCGCACTTGTTTCTCTCGCTATTTACCTTTATAAACCGCAGCGCTTGTCAGCTCAAGGCATGGCAATTTTGAACTTCTTTCCTGTTGCATTAGTGCTTATTTGGATTGGTGGTATGAAATTTTACGAGTTTGAAGCAAATGGAATTATATCACTGGTATCAACCTCTATTTTTATGTCTTGGTTATATACCTTATTTTCAGTGCAAACAGCGTCTAATCTAATTGGTGCGTACGACATCTTTTTTGCTTTAGCACTCGCTTTGGCTATCATTAAAAAGCATCCATTAGCCATTTATGTTGCGGCTCTTGGCTGCAGTGCCGTATTTTTAATGACGCAGACATTTTTATTCTCAGCTGAAGGAGCTTTTGACAGCTCAACACTACTTGCAAGATTAGGCCTTTTTGTTATTAAAGACTTATGGTTTATCGCAAATTTGCTGGTAATTGTTAGCTTTGCAAAAAAGAGCCTTAATTAACTACCATTTCAATAACATATTTAATAATGTGTATTGTAAGATCTAAAAAGCGCTATCACTTAACCAATCGTGGTAGCGCCTTATAAATATATACTTTTATATTTTGGTTTAAATACACATCACTACAACCTGTTTACGTCTGTGCCCATTGCCTTAATAAATTATGATACACGCCAGTTAATCTAACAATCTCAGGGCTATCGCTGACTTTTTCGCGCAAGCTTTGAATCGACATATCCAATTCAAATAACAAACCACGCTTTTCATCGCTATTAACCATACTCTGTAACCAAAAAAATGAAGCTAAACGTCGCCCCCGAGTTACGGGAGTGACTTTATGTAAACTGGTTGATGGATACAACACCATGCTACCTGCAGGGAGTTTTACTGTGTGAGAGCCATAAGTATCTTCAATAACGAGTTCGCCACCATCATAGTCTTCTGGTTCGCTCAAAAATAACGTCATTGATAAATCCGTACGAATTTTCACTGGTGTGCCAGGTACTTGTCGAATCGCATTATCAACATGAATACCAAACGATTGGCCACCTTGGTAACAGTTAAATAAAGGTGGAAAAATTTTTGCAGGCAACGCCCCTGACATAAATAGATCACTGCGAGCCAGAGCGCCCATAACTATATCACCGAGCTCTTTGGCTGCAGCGCTTTGCTCAGGTAATTGTAAGTTATTTTTGGTCTTAGTTGATTGATAACCTGCGGTAACACTGCCATCAGTCCATTGCGCGGCTAATAAAACATTACGGCAATAAGCGACTTCATCAGCACTGAGCAAGTCTGGTATTTTTAATAGCATGGAAGTTCCCAAATCTTAAAAAAACAGGCTAATAAGCATTAACCTGTTTAATAAGCTTTAACCTATTTAACAAACATTAATTTGTAATTAGAAAGAATAACTAGCCGTTAGTGTAAAATAACGACCTTGACCAGGAATAAAGTGTCCGCCACCTAGTTTATCTTCATAATCTTCATCCGTTAAATTCTCACCATTAAACTGAATGCTTAACTGCTCAGTTGCTTGATAAGAAAGCATCATATCGAACAAAACATAACTATCGGCTTTACGACTGGTCGCTGAATTACCATTATAACGCTCACCAATATATTGTGCGCCAAAACCTGCAGCTATCGCGTCGCTAAAGTCATATCGAGCCCAAACACTGTAGCTATTTTTAGGTGCTCGAGCCAAGTTATGCCCAACATCACCATCAACCGTAGATTCAGTAACTTCGCTATCTTGATAGGTATAAGAACCGATAATACTTAATTCGTCAGTGATAATACCTGTTGCAGACAACTCTAAACCTTGCACTCGTTGCTCACCATCAAGCACTTCAACACCACGCTGATCACTATTAGGATCATCCACGCGCGCATTAGTTTTAACCGTTCTAAAAATAGCGGCACTGGTCATCAACTTATCATCAAGTAAATTCCATTTAGTGCCTAACTCATAGCTTTGGCTCTTCTCCGGATCTAACTCACTTGAATTACCACGAGTAGATACTGCAATGCCTTCAGCCGATGGGTTATACGAGTTACCTGCACCAAAGTAAATGCTGCTATTTTGACTTGGCTTATATACGGCAGATGCGTTCCAACTAGTCATGGTATCGCTAGTTGAGATCATTAATGCTGGATCCTTGTAATCATACTGATAATCGCTATCGTACTGCTCTGAACGTAAACCCGCAGTTAATTGCCAATATTCATTAAATGTAATTGTATCGAATGCATAAATTGCACGGGTTTTAGCAACCGCTTCAGTACTAGTGCCATCACGACCATACTCACCAGTGTAAGGTAAATAAGCATCTGGGTTGTATAAATCATTCAGCGCTGGTTCGTTCTTTAAATTATCAGCTACCAATGCAGTTACATTCCAACGGCTAAATATCTCGTTAGTTAATTCAACACCAGTAACCACATTATGTTTTACACCAGCAAAATAGTACTCACCAACTAAATCAAGTTGCAGTGTTGCCAATTCATTGCGCGTATCACGATTTTTAACGTCGCTCATTCTGATATCAGTTGTTGTTTTTACATCAATAAAACGCGGCGCTGTTACTGTATCTTTTCGCTCTACACGGCCAATGCGACCTTGAGCACGTAGCATGGTTGTTTGCGACAAGTCATACTCGTACTTTGCAGTTGTTGAATACGCTTCGATATCTTCAAAATCACGATATACGTTACCGTAAAAATTAGTGAAATTCACCGGTGGCGCTGCATTTTCGCTACCAGCAAGTTCAGCAACAGGGCTAGAACCAACCCACGGAATACCGTAATCAGACATATTATCTTGATTCTGATAATCAGCATTAAGATTAAAACGGCTATTGGTTCCTAAACCAGTCGCAAACGAAACCGCGACTGCTTGTTTTTCTTTTTCAACATGATCACGCCCAGCAACATCCCCTTTATCAACCAGTAAATTGACACGTAGCGCTGATGTTTCAGCCACTTTAAAGTTACTATCTATTTGCGCGCGGTAATCACTCTCTGTGCCTAAACGCAGCGAAGCATCATTAAATTCATCTAACGTCGCCGTTTTTGTAGTTAAGTTAATACTACCGCCCGTTGAACCTCGACCTGTTGTTGCTGAGCTTGGGCCTTTTGCAACTTCGATTTGCTCAACGTTATAAGTATCACGGTCGTACCCGGCAATATCACGAATACCATCGATAAAAATATCATTGGCAGCACTAAAACCACGAATAGATAAACTGTCACCAGCTGGCGCACCGCCTTCACCCGCCGCCAATGAAATACCCGAAACATTACGTAACGCATCTTGCAAACTATCTACATTTCTATCTTTCATCACAGCTTTGTTAATAACCGTTATTGATTTTGCAGTATCAACCAACGGCTGGGTGTTCTTTATTGATGATGATTTTTCAACTTTATAGCTTTGTTCCGATTGCGTTTTTGCTTTGGTTACTGATAGCTCTTGTATATTTTCAGCTCCTTGAGCAGACGCCCAAGTTGATAAAGTTGCGGTAACAAAAGCAGCCAGCGGTTTTATATAAGTTCGGCGTTTATTAGTCATTTTACCCATTTTAGCTCCATTAGCAGGGAACTTGCTAACACGTTGTTTTTGTAGCAAGTCATTTAAGCACGTTGATTTAAGTTCGGCGGAATCCTAGCACTGAGTAATATTAATGTAAATGCGAAATGTTATCACTTGTATTATTTTGTCAATCATTGTACTATTTTTCACACTTTTAAACTTACGTAACGCGACTGTAAATGCACAGTAAACTTGGGTGCATGAGTGGCGTGAAAAATTAAGTTTAAGCGCTTAAAAATCAAGGTTTTTTAATTTTATAAAGTTAAAGCCAGAGCTTGGCTTTGTACTGTAAATGGTTATTACTTTTAGGGCATTACTTAGCATATGCAACGTTTTATAAAATCTGTTGGGGCAGTTATTTTACTAAGCTCATTCTCAAGCTTAGCTGATCCGGTTAGCGAACTTGAAAACCTCGTTAATCAGTGGTTACAAATAGAACAACAAACTAGTGAGTTAGAAACACATTGGCTAGAAAAAAAAACCTCGATGCAACAAACATTAATATTACTTGATGCAGAGCAAACACAACTCAAACAGCTAAACCAAAATCGTCAAAAGAACACCTCTGAGCTGGCAGAAAAGCGCACTGCGCTAATTAAAAAACAAAGCCAGCTTGAGACCGATGAAAACGCGCTCAATAGTCAATTAATCCAGCTCAGCCAGCAATTGCGCTCACTGCAAGTACAATTACCTCCCCCATTACTGGCGAGCTGGCAAAGTATTGGCGATCTAGATAACGAAAGCCTAGATGCGAATGAAAAGCTACAAATTGCTTTAAAAATGCTTGGCCAATTGGCTGATTTTCAAAACCGAATTTCAATTCATGAAATGGCAATCAGTAATAGTGAAGGCAAAGAAATATGGGTAAAACAGCTTTATTTGGGTGCCGCACAAGCATGGTTTGTTAGTAATGATTTAAGTTATGCGGGCATTGGCTTCCCTTCTGAGTTAGGTTGGCAATGGCAATTTGATACTGAAATTGATGGCGAGCAAATTGCCCACGGTATCGCTGTACAAGAAAAAAAACAAGCAGCTCACTGGCTTACCTTGCCTGTATTTAGCTATGCAGCTAAGGAGCTGACGCAATGAAACGATTCTGTACTTTTTGGTTTGTTACACTACTGAGTTTTAGCCAAGTAGTAACAGCCGCGACTGCGGATGCTGCCAAACAACAATTGCTAACGGATATTAAAACGGCGCAGAGCGTTTTAAATAAAGCACAACAGCGGATTGCCAAACAGCAAACAACTATGGCACAACAGATATTTGAAAAACAGCAAGCACTTAAAAAAGAGCGTGAGCAAGCGACACTCAATCGCCGTTTAGCTGATGAAGACACATTGAGTTTAACCCAGCTACAAACACGCTTAGATAGCTGGCAACAACAACAGCAATATCGGCTAAATTTACTCAACCGATTTACTCGTCAATACGCTCAGCAAGCGCAAAGTAAAAACGATCAACAAGCACTTTTGAATGATGTAGTCGCGGTGATAGAGCAGCAAACCGCGGCATTATATCCAGAGTTTAAAAAACAAAATATAGTATTGAAAAATGGCGAACTGACCGCAGCTACAACATTACAAGTAGGTCCCGTGGCTTGGTTTAGTGTTGCACAGCCAAAACAAACCGGCCTGCTTTCATCAGCAGCTAACGTTGCAGTACCAAAAGTAGCTATAGTTCAATCAAGTGATGAGAATAACCCATTTGATATTGCTTACTCACAAGTAAATACAAACTCAGCTAAGGTCGCAGCTTCTTTAACATTTGATCCAAGTTTAACCCGCTTAGTTGCCAGTCAAGCGCAACAAGAAGGTGCAGTTGAACATCTTGAAAAAGGTGGCTTATGGGCAATCCCTATTATTTTATTTGCATGTTTTGCATTATTAATTGCGCTATTCAAGGCATATCAATTATTTAGCCTTAGTAAGATCAAAGCTGTCTCGACGCTGACTTTACAAACTGCGTTTAATCAACCTGAGCAACACAGCTTCAGCGGAATGCAAGCAACGCTGTTTCAACTCTCTGTTGATAGCAACATAGGACAAATAAGAGATGACCAGTTATTTAATCAGCTGATGCATAATAAACACAAGCTTGATAACTACATTGGCGCAATCGCGATCACAGCATCGGTAGCACCGCTACTGGGCTTATTGGGCACAGTCAGTGGCATGATTGAAACATTCAAAATGATGACGTTATTTGGCTCAGGCGATCCAGAAGTGGTATCTGGTGGTATTGCCCAAGCTTTGATCACTACCGAGCTTGGCCTCGTTGTTGCCATACCAGCATTAGTACTCAATGCGCTACTATCGCGTAAAGCTAAAGCCTATTACACCCAACTTGAAGCGTTCGCACTGCAACTTAGTCAACTTGAGGTGAAAAATGTTTGAGCAACTGTTCGATAATTTTATCTGCTGGCTTATCATCCTATTAGCGCTATTTGTTTATCAGCTCATTTGGCACGATATCCTGCATTTAAAACAATATAAACTGCAACGCCAAGGTTACTGGCACGACGTCAGCTCTATTTTGACCGCT
The DNA here is from genome assembly GCF_014163985.1 of Pseudoalteromonas sp. SR41-4. NCBI lineage: Bacteria > Pseudomonadati > Pseudomonadota > Gammaproteobacteria > Alteromonadales > Pseudoalteromonadaceae > Pseudoalteromonas > Pseudoalteromonas sp. SR41-4. The sequence goes on from NZ_JACJEI010000015.1 coordinate 117,913, forward strand.
GCGCTGCCATTACTTGGTTTATTAGGCACCATTATTGGTTTACTCGATACATTTAAAGTGATGTCGCAAGGCGAAAACGAATTAATGAGCGAAGCGATAAGTAATGCTCTACTCACCACACAACTGGGGTTAGTCTGCGCAATTCCTGCATGGCTGATGCAAGCTTACTTGCTGTACGTAACACGTAACAGTACTATCCAACAGCAAGCGAGCTAAGCCAATGCAAGCACGTTTAAAACAACGCCTAGAACAACAATCTGCGCATCATATTGATATGTCACCACTATTAGATGTGGTATTTATACTATTGATTTTCTTTATTGTAACCACCGTTTTCGTTCGCGAAAGTGGGGTCGAGGTTGATAAACCGCAAGCCGTCTCAGCAAGCAGATTAGAGCAACAAGTTATTTTTCTTGCCATAACTGATAGTCAGCAGGTTTACTTTGACGGTAGCCAAATTGGCGTGGCCGGTGTGCGTAGCAGCGTAGAGCAAATGCTAAAACAACAGCAAAGACCAGTAGTGATCCAAGCTGATAAAACCGTACCAACTGAGCTATTAGTAAAAGTAATAGACGAAGCAAAACTTGCTGGTGCAGCAACCGTTAACTTAGCGACCCAGCAATAATATGCAAAATAATATACTCGCATCACAACCAGCAATAGCTAATAAACGTCATCCGTTTTTTGCTTTTATGTTGAGCCTAACGGTACTTGCATGCGCATTAGTTTTACTCTGGCTTGGCCAAATTGCTGAGCACGTTATCAACGACAAAGTTATCGTCCGGGAAGTTGCTTTAGTGCCACTGCCTCCACCTCCGCCACCAACCGTGACGCAATCAGCTGTGACAGAGCCGATGCAAAGCCTCGTTGTCGAAGGTGCGGGGGCAACTATTCAAGCCATTAATATAAAAATTGAAAGTAAAATTTCGCTTAGCAAACCAACCCTTGCAAATATGCCAATTGCTACTCCTGAATTTCAATCTATCGAAGTTAATTGGGATGCCTTTAGCTTAAATCAACTAGATGGTTTACCCACGCTACTCACTCCCGTAAAAGCAGTATTACCTAAAAAGTTAACTCGCCAAGGTGTGAGTACCTTCATCGTGAAGCTCGATGTTTTTATCGATGAAAATGGCCGATTAAGCTTAATTGATGTTATACAAAACCCGTACCCTGAGCTAAAGCCTGAAATAGACAAGATCATTAAGCAAAGTCGGTTTAGTTCACCAAAAAAAGACGGTGAAATAGTGAGAGCCAGATTTATTTGGCCCATTGAATTTAAACCTTAGTAAAGCCAGTATTTAAGTGAAAATACAATGAAAAAATTAACAACAAAAAAATGGTTAACGTCTTTAGCTATCGTGCCATTAACCTTTTATATGGCTGCCAGCCAAGCAACCTCATTGCAGGTAAAGCTACAACCAAGCGATCCACACTGGCAGTTGCTGATCAATAATAATTTACTGAGCCCAACAGATATAAAAATCGAAGCTAATGAACGCAGCTTCGCCCAGCAACTAAAACCACTATTACAACAAGGTAACTACCAAGCTGTTGCTGATCTATTTAAACAACGTGAATTAGGTAACGATAGCCCTGCGTTACAACTTTTACGTGGCCAAGTTTTGTTAACCTTAAAACAGTTTGCAGGAGCTGAGCAGGCGTTAAAGGCAAGTTTATCAAGCATGCCAGATTTAGTTAAAGCTCATCAAGGTTTAAGTCTGCTCTATATGCAGCAAGGTAATTATCAACAAGCACAGCCACATCTAACCCGCTGTATTGAACTTGGCCAAGCTGATGCGCAAGTCTATGCGCAACTTGCCTATATTCATGTACAAGCTGAGCAGCCTTGGAGCGCAATTGCAGCTTATCGTCAGGCATTAATGCTTGAGCCACAGCAAGCACAATATCAACAAGGGTTACTATTTTCACTAATTGCTGCAGGCGATCTAGGTCAAGCCCAAGCTCTGCTAAAAGAGCTATTAAATGCATCCCCTAACAATCCAGAGCTTTGGCTACAACGTGCACAAATTGCCTTACAACAAGACAACAATAAACAAGCTTTGGCAAGTATTGAAGTAGCTTTAAAGCTGGCACCTAGCAATGCAAGTAATCAATTACTTGCAGCACAACTTCACCTTACACAAGGTAGCTACTCACGCTCTGTTGAATTGTTAAGTAATGCATTAGCAAGCACTCAGCCAGCTCAAATAGCAGAAGCTAGCGAGATTAGTATGCAAACCCTAAATTGGCTTATCGCACAAAAAAAATGGCAGCTAGCCAAGCAGCTCGTTTCGCAACTAAACCCTTTCATAAATAAGTTATCAAAACAATCCCGCGCAGAGTTTTCAGTTTATACCGCTCAGCTAGCAATTGAGCAAGGTAACTTTAAACAAGCTCAAAAGAGTTTACATAAAGCATTAACAATCGACCCAAATCTTGGCGATGCACTGTTAAGCCTGGCAAATATCTATCAGCAACAAAACCAACTGACACAAGCAAGGTTAATGTATGTACGAGCACAAGCTTTACCTGAGTACCAACTCTCTGCATGGTTAGGTCTCGCGCAAATTGAAATTGAAAATAAAAACTACAAAGAAGCATTAAGCCAGCTTAAAAAAGCACTTAACGCTAACCCACAAAGGCAAGATTTACTCACCAACATTCGCGCTCTTGAAGGTCTGATCCAACGAGAAAGTTAATAGTTAATAGATTTATACCAATCGTGTAAAGTTACTGACCATTTATAGCGACAGATAAATACAGTGATAACAAGGCGTAAATTTCGACATGTAGTTGTTCTACTTGAATAAATTATAACGCAGTTAGCACTTTATTTAGCTCGCTAGAATGGTTAAATATTTAAGTCGATTGGCATAAACTACCCATCAACGATCACACCGTATGACGTCCCGCCTGCGTCGCTTTTGATATTAATTCCCATGTGTTGCGTCATGAAATCTTTATTGACGATAGGGCACTCAGCGCTTCTGTTTTACTATTACTTGGGCACACTACACCAAATAAGTATCCATACTCAAATTGCTTTAAAGGTAGATGCCCTGTGATGTGAAGGAGCGTTTGTTTGATAAATAGGGATACACATGCCGTGGAGCATAGGATTGCAAGAGCGGTCACTAGTGAGTTCGGCATGGGGTCTTGGCTTGGTGTTTTAACTTTGTTCCAGACGTAAAAAAGCCGCTTCATTTCTGAAGCGGCTTTCTCAATTTGGAGCCTAGCAATGTCGTGGTGCCTACAGCGATAAAAAGTCACATAGCAAATGTATAGAGTAGGCTTTAGGCTCTTATT
>NZ_JACJEI010000016.1:0-26283 GCF_014163985.1 Pseudoalteromonas sp. SR41-4
TTGCTAAATCAATAGCAACTAAATTACAATGTGCCATGTATGGACTCCTAATTTGGTAAAAGATTCTCTGCAGTTTCTTTATACCGTACTCTCCCGTTAATGGGGAGGAGTCCATACATCTGCTATATGGCTCGTTAAAAAAGAAAAGCGCGGGATCTCTCCCGCGCTTCTTTTTTCGCTTTAGTAATTTTGGTAATTACTTAGCCTGCCGTTTGTTCGTCACGGCTGCGTTTTTTGTCACCTTTTTTACGCATGTGTTTTTTAATTTCTTGGTACTTTTCACGTTGTTCAGCATTTAATACTTGCCATACTTGATGCTGCGTTTTTAGGTTAATTAAGCCAAATTGCTCGCCTTTGGTTTGGCGCTGCGCTAATAACTCTTTTGCTGCGGCTTCATCAAAGGCTGGCATATCTAACAATGCTTGCATTTGTGCCTTATGGGCAGCACGCTCTTGCTTCATGGCCTGTTTATCGTTGCCACGTAGCGCTTTAAATTGTGCTTTTTGCGCATCAAAAATGCTTTTTAACTGAGTTTGTTGTTGCTCAGTTAAATCAAGCTTTTTAACGCCACGCTCAGAGAGTAAAAAGCGCGCTTGTTTATGCTGTTGAGAATGGCCTGGTTTATGATCCATGCCCTCTTTTGCTATTACGGCGCCAGTGCCTAATGTTGCTGTCGCTAATCCACAAATTAATACTAGTTTAGAAACTTTACTTGAAATAGTCATAATCATTACCTTTGAGTTGCTTGTAACTTAGTGTCTGTTCAGTTGTTATGTTCACTATAACTAACCAAGTGCAAAGCAACGCAAAGCAATGTAAAGGTTGTGTAAAGGTTCACTTTTAAGTGCGTTAAGGCGTAAAATGAAGTTATTCCAGCGTGGTTAAGGTGAGCAAATAATGAAGCTATTAATGATTGATGATGATACCGGTTTATGTGAGTTACTCTCAGAGTACTTAACTGCGCAAGGTTTTCAAATAGAATGTGCCCATGATGGCGAACAAGGCTTAAAACAAGCGCTTGAGCAAGAATACGCATTAATTTTACTCGATGTTATGTTACCGAAACTAGATGGCTTTGAAGTATTAAAACAGCTTAGGCAAACAAAATTAACGCCGGTGATCATGCTAACCGCCAAAGGTGAAGACTTTGACCGTATTTTTGGTCTTGAACTAGGCGCTGATGATTACATTCCTAAACCATTTAATCATCGTGAATTACTCGCACGGGTTAAAGCGATTACTCGTCGTATTGAACATATTACTAGCCTAGCAAATACCAGCAGTAATAAGTTAACCGTTAATAATATTGTTATAAATTTAGCTGCCCGCGAAGCGTATGTAGATGAACACCCGCTAAGCCTAACCGGTACTGAATATGAAGTACTTGCCTTACTGGTTAAACATGCAGGTGAAGTGGTCAGTAAAGAGCAAATAAGTGAAGAGGTGCTCGGTAGACGCCTAGCCTCTTTTGATCGCTCAATTGATATGCATGTGAGTAATATTCGTAAAAAAATTGCCGAGTTCAACAATGCAGAACGAATAAAAACCATGCGAGGGACTGGTTATGTCTTTATCCAAGGGGAGTAATAAAACTCGGTTTTCTTGGCTAAAACATCCTCAGCACTTTTTATTTTTCAAAATTTTTGTGTGGTTTTGGCTAACAGTAATAGGCACCATAACTGCATTGGTGTTTTTAAGTAACATTGCGACCAATCAAGTCAGTTATGAGAACTTACAAGGGCCCATGCAGAAAAACTTGCAATACACGGCCAAAGGCATCGAGCGTATGGTAGTCAAACATAATAAATCGATTGCCGAAATTTTAACTCATCCGCGGCTTGCAAAACAAAAGTTACTATATTTAAATTCAGATCAGCCAGATCACTCGCTCAGTAGCAGAGTACCATCAAGTGAGATTGATTTAAGTTTACTTAATTTCACTAAAAACATGCCGCCACAAATTATTTTTACCGAGTATTATCAAGCATTCGGACCGATAAAAATAAACCTTCCTGAGGGGCAATTTTACCTATACGAAATTGATGAGAATCATCAACCACCTTTTTTTATACGGTTAAAGCTGATGCCGATTTGGCTAAAAGTGATCATTGCTTTACTGGCTTCATTAACTTTAAGTTTTATATTTAGTCGTAACCTAATTGCACCTATTAATCACTTAAAGCAAGCTGCAATTAAGCTCTCTGACGGCGATTTAACCGCGCGCGCTGAAATTGATCCAAACAGGCAAGATGAACTGGGCGTACTTGGCCGCGACTTTAATAGTATGGCAAGTCAGTTAGAGCAACTGATTTCTGCACAAAAGCGCTTATTGGCTGATATATCTCACGAGTTGCGTTCCCCCCTAACTCGCCTTAAAATGGCTACGGGTCTTGCGCAAATGCAGACCCCAGAAGAAAACCAAACCTATTTATTACGCATTGAAAAAGAAGCAAATCAGCTCGATAAAATGATCGCTGATGTGCTGCAAGTATCGCGCTTAGAGGCGAAAAGTCAGGCGCTATCGCTGCATCAACAATCCTTACAGATCATTATTGATCATGTTTTGAATGATGCACAATTTGAAGCTAAACAGACTAATAAGCAATTAATTATTAATGGCCAACTCAATGTTGATATTTATTGTGACGAGAGCCTCATTGCCAGTGCACTAGAGAATGTTTTACGCAACGCAATAAAATATGCAGAGCAAACAATCACCCTAACATTGAGTTTAAGTGATGCTATTTATATAGAGATCAGTGATGATGGGCCGGGCGTCGAACCGCAAAATTTAGGCAAATTATGTGAGCCTTTTTTCCGCCAATCTGATGCACGAGACAGAACTAGCGGCGGCACAGGACTTGGCTTAGCGATTGCTAAAAATGCAATTGTCGCCCATTCTGGCAGTTTAACGCTGCATAATAAACAACCAAGCGGGTTATGTGTGCGTATCGCCTTACCTCTGGATAAACAAAAATAATCATGGCCATTATGTTTTACAGCACAGAGCAAAACTTACTTACCCAACAACCTGAGATAACGCAGTTTTTTCAGCAGCAGTTGCACAAAGCGCAGCTGACTACCGATAATGGCGATTTATATTATGGCTATGTGATACCTGAGCATGCCAAAGCCGCTATTGTTATTTGCTCTGGACGTATTGAAGGATTAGATAAATACCAAGAGCTAATCTGGGAGTTATATAAAAATAACTATGCGGTGTTTATTATTGATCATCAAGGACAAGGCCGTTCTTATCGCGCTTTAGCCAATCCTCATAAAGGTTTTGTTAATAAATTTAGTGATTATGCTGATGATTTAGCACTGTTTGACCGTCTAATTGTCAGTAAACTCTACCAAGGCAAAAAAGTCATCCTAGGGCATTCAATGGGCGGCGCGATTGCCTTTGATTTCCTGACCCGGTTTGAACATAACTACAGTGGGGTATTTTTGTCTTCGCCCATGTTTGATATTTTCACTAAAGGTACTCCCAAACCACTGGCTAAACTTGCCGCCCGTGCTGCCTGTTTGTTTGGTTTTAATAAACACTATGCGTTTGGCCAAGCAGATTACCTGCCTGATGAATTCGCACAGAATGACCTTACCAGTAGCGAAACTCGCTATGATTTATTTAGACAAACCTACCAAACGGATAGCGCGCTACAATTAGGCGGGGTGACTTACGGCTGGTTGAATGAAGCTTTTGGCTTTATGGCAACTCTTGAAAAACAACAGCTATCGATTCCACTTTTTGTAGCCAGTGCTGAGAATGATACTGTGGTTGATAACCAAGCCCAATTAGCCTTAGTTCACCGTCAAAGTAATGCTATTTTACAAACATTTGCGAATGCTAAGCACGAGTTACTATTTGAACAAGACACCATTCGCAAAGCTGTGCTTAGCCGTTTTTATCAGTTTTGTGATTCATTAACTTGAGCGCGGCTATTACTCAATGACATTGGATCTTGATGAATCAAAATATCCATTTCACAATTAAATTCTTGTTGGATCATCGCCACTACTTCATCCGCTACATAATGAGCACGGATCAAGGGGAGTTGATCTTCAAGCTCTAAATGCATTTGAATAAACTTAACTTTACCACCTTGTCGCGTGCGTACGTCATGTACGCCAAATACATCGTTATGACTGTTAGCGATTGATATGATACTGGCTTTTTCGTCCTCAGGTAGCTCTTTATCCATTAAATGGTCAGCGCTTTGCCTAGCAATATCCCAACTGTTATAAAGCAAATAACCTGCAACACCAATGGCAAAAATAGGATCCGCGTACAGCATGTCATTTTGCGCAAGCAATATTGCCAGCAGTACTGCTGCATTTAAAATTATATCGCCTTTGTAATGCACAGAGTCTGCTTTAACTGCAATGGACTCGGTATGCTTAATGACTTGAGTTTGTACATAAACCACCACTAAGGTGCAAGCAATCGCAAATAGACTAACCCATACCCCGAGCATTGAATGACTTAGTACCACAGGATTAAATAATCGCTCTATACCATGAAACGCCAATAAACAACCAGAGCCTGCAATAAATGCCGCTTGCCCTAAACCCGCCAAGGCTTCGGCTTTACCATGGCCAAAACGATGATCGTCATCAGCTGGGCGCAGTGCATAAAAGAGCACCATAAAACTCATTGCTGAAGCGGTAATATCCATCAAAGAATCGGTGAGTGATCCGAGCATAGAGGCAGAGCCAGACGCAAGCCATGCCCAACATTTAGCAGCAATCATTAAACTCACCATCACCATAGTGACCACACTTGCTGTTTTTACCCAAAACTCATAACTGCGCTGATGCACGTTTTTGCCTATGCTTAAAGTGTTTACTTAAAATGAGTATATCATTTTTTTTATCTGTTTCGTGTATACTCTCGAACGTCAAAATGTAGATCACCAATAAGGCTCGTTATGCTTGATATCGTTTTATACCAACCTGAAATTCCACCTAACACAGGGAATATTATTCGCCTGTGTGCAAATACGGGCTATGCTTTGCATTTAATCGAGCCTTTGGGCTTTGAGTGGGACGATAAGCGCGTGAAAAGAGCTGGCCTTGATTACCATGAATTTAGCCATGTGCAACGCCATCCGTCATTTGCAGCTTACTTAGAAAAATGCCAACCTAAAAAAGTATATGCATGTACCACTAAAGGCAGTCAATTTCACCATCAAGCGAGTTATGAAGCAGGTGATTGTTTAGTGTTTGGCCCAGAAACACGTGGCTTACCAGATGATTTAATTCAATCACTACCTAATGAACAACGTGTGCGTATTCCTATGCAAGCTAACAGTAGAAGCATGAACTTATCTAACGCAGTGGCTGTTTTTGTTTATGAATCATGGCGTCAGTTAGGCTTTCCTAACGCGCAGTAAATTATATTAAAATGCGCCTATATCGTTGGGCGCCTTGTTTTATAATCACCATTATAATTTAGCACTACATATAGCAATAAATTTGCTTCGAGTGGATTCGCATTATTTCTATTCCTACACTATTCTAAATAAGTTCTTTTTAAACTGATTCAATGGATTGTAATGCGTTTTTTCCTTCAAATATGCTGTTTTATTAGCATGTTATCTATTGTAAATGCAAACGCGAGTGTAGCTGAATTAAATGCGAATGAACTTTCGCTACCCGCCATTAATGACTTTACTCAAGACCCAAGTAATGCGTTTTGGCTCGCTACCAATAAAGGGCTGTTTAATTACGACTCGGTGCATCTTTTTAGTGGCCAAGCACCACCTTTTTCATCATTTGCGAATCAAGCCATTTTACAAGTAGCTACTTATAAATCCTGGTTATTAATTAACACTGAGCAAGGGCTGAGTTTAATAAACTTAATTAACAACCAGTTAATTCAACTAACAGCAACACCGCTAAAACAGCCGATATTAACCACCGAGCTCGGCTTTTACTTTCTGTACCAAGGTCAGATCCACACTATAAAAGACGAAAAAATCTATTCTCCATTCGCCTTTTCAGAGCAGATCGTCGAACTCGCATTGGGATTTAACAACAGCCTATGGCTACATTCAGGTAGTAATTTAGTTAGTCACTTTGATTTAGCAAGTAATGCAATTACAGCTCAGCTTATCGTCCCCGCGCCTATCGCGCAATTGAGTCCAAGTCAAACCTCAGCAGCGATCCTTATCAATACCAATAACGACCAACATTACCTGTTTAACAACGCGCACTCTATGCAAGAAATAAAACTCCAGCATGCGCATGTTCAACAACTAAATTACTTTGATGATCAGCTTTATTATTTGCATAAAAATCGCGCTTATAAACATGATTTAACGACCAAAAACACTAATCCTTTATTTTATAGTGCTCCTGCACGCTTTTTATCAATTAAACAAAACAACCAACAACTGTGGCTGCAAACTGCCACTAAAAGCTGGCTAAAGCTCCCTGCAATGCAAATTATCACAACCCCTATCACCGATAATCCTGCTCCGCGTATGCAGCAATACTTTGACATGTTGGAACAGTTAGATAATTTTACACAACATAAAAAAATTATTACCATCTCTTATCTGCGCGAAGATAAATGGGCTGTTGCAACCGACACTGGTTTATATTTATACAGTGCCCGCAACCTCACTTTTGATTTATTAAAAAAGGATCAAGTTACTGCCCTGTATTCAACCGCCCCAACAACACTGTGGGTAGCAACCAAAAAGCAATTAATAAAATATGATTTTGCGACGCAGCAACAAAACCAAACACTACCAATTAATAACATTAATGCTTTAACATCCCTTAATGACGAGCAATATCTAGCAAGTAATGGTGAGCAATTATTTTATATTGCTAAACAACAGCTCACCGCCCTTGTGCTTGAAACTGAAGCCCTCGGGCAGATCAACGCTATTTATTATCAACGCAACTCTTCAAGGCTTTGGCTTGCAACAAGTAACGGCTTATGGCTGAGCCAATGGCAAGTACCTGAAAATTCTCAGCAAATAACACTTGAGATAAATTTTGATAAAGTAAGTACGTTTAACACCACAGCCATTTACGAAGCACCACAAAATGCTTTGTGGATAGTTGATTCTCAAGCGATAAAACTCTACAAACCCAGCACTAACCTATGGGTTGAAAATGCCACTCATAGTATTGCCGCTTATATTGATGATTCTATAAGTTATGAGCAACTTCCGAGTTCACTCTTTAGCGTTAGCTATCGTGATAAAATAATGTTGTTTGCACCAACAGGTAATACTTTATTAGAAGTACATTCAAAACAAGCACCACCTCAAAGCAGCTCTTTTTTAGTCAGTCATTTGACTTTGCACTACAAAGATAAAAGCCAAGACTATTACCACTTAGCAACCAACGCAGTAAATACCAGCCAACCGCTAAAAGGGGTTTCTGTTTGGTTTAGCAGTAATAGCCTCTTGCCTATGCGGCTAAATTACCGGCTTGATCCCAATGGCGATTGGCTAGCACTGCCGCCGACTCAAACTATGCTGTCACTGGCAAGTAGTGAAAACAATATTTATCTTGAAGTTAAAAACCTTAATCAAGTAAACAGCGAACCGCTAGTGTTAATGATTAAACAAACTGCTTTTACTTTCCCTCATTGGATCAATTATCTCATTTTAGCGGCTATTTTCGCTATTTTACTGCTGTTAATTGTTTATAGATTAAAAAGTGGTGCTAAACATAATTTGGTCAACGCGTTAATGACGCAATCAAAAGATGCCATTTGGATCGCCAATGAACAGTTTCAAATAACGAACATAAACCAAGCATTTACAACTATTTGTGGCTTTACTCTTGCTGATGTAGTGGGTAAAAAACCAAAAGCCTTTACTGTAAACGGCCGCGATAAAAAATTAGAAAGCCTCATTTATAATGATCTAGAGGTTGATGGTTATTGGTCTGGTGAAATTTGGAATGTGCGTAAAGACGGGCAACCCTATGCCTTAGATTTATCGATAACGAAAGTAAAAACCCCTAACCTACGTACTAGTAGCGCGCATTATATTGGGTTATTTTCAGATGTAACTGCACGTAAGAATAATGAACGTGCGATGCTTAAATTAACCACTCGAGATTCTGTCACTGGGCTATCCAATCGCACTATTTTTATTGAATCTGTAAATAAGGCAATTGCCAGCTGTAATAACAACTTCCCTAATTTACTGATTATTTTTATAGATTTAGACAATTTTAATAAAATTAACGAATCCCTTGGTCACGCAATCGGTGATGAACTATTAAAAGAAGTTGCGGGCAGACTCACTCGAAACCTTGATTCTGGTTATACCTTGGCCCGCTTAGGGGGAGATGAATTTGCTGTACTTGTACCGCCATATTTATATTCAGGTAAGACCGTCTTTTTCGCCAAAAAACTGGCCGATAATATTCTTAAACAATTCCAAACACCGTTTATGCTTGATGGTATAGAGAGCTTTATTTCTGCCTGTTGTGGCATCGCTGGGTACCCAGAAAATGGTTATAACAGCGAAGCGCTGATGCGCAGCGCCAACAGTGCGCTTAATCACGCCAAAAAGATGGGTCACAATAATTATCAATTTTTTGATAAATCTAAACACACGATTGATACTAATGAGCTTAGTAAAGAAAGTGCACTTTTTCGGGCTATCGAACATCAGGATTTTCAATTATTTTACCAAGTAAAATATAACGCAGATAAAGATCAAGTACATGGTTTTGAAGCTTTAGTCCGTTGGCCACAAGTTGATGGCAGTATAATTAGTCCTGTTGAATTTATCCCTCTTGCAGAACAAAATGGCGCAATTATTCCTCTCACTTTATTGCTAATGAAGCAGCTATTTAAGCAACTAGAGTTATGGCGTAATGAAGGGGTGAGTTTTGGCAAAGTAGCTATTAATGTTTCAGCTCTGCACTTTCAGCAAAGTAGTTTAGTCGAAACCCTCACTGAGTGTTTAACAAACTACGACGTACCTGCGCGCTGTGTTGAGTTAGAAATAACTGAAAGTGCCATGATGGACAACCCTGAATTTGCCCAACAGCAAATGAATCGCTTAAAAGCACTTGGATTTACCATTGCGCTAGATGACTTTGGTACTGGTCATTCATCATTGGGCTATCTAAAACGTTTTCCAATTGATACTTTAAAAATTGATCGCTCTTTCATAAAAGATATTGTCGATAGTGAGCAGGATCGTAATATTACCGCGACAATTATTCGCCTCGCTAAATACTTACATATCGATGTTGTTGCCGAAGGGGTTGAAACTAAAGAGCAGGCTTATATGTTGCATGTTATGGGCTGTAATACGATGCAAGGCTATTATTATAGTCGCCCGCTTTGTGCTGAAAAAGTAGCTGCTTATCTCGAAAAAAACAACCTGAGAAAACAATCTAATTTGATGAATGACTAAGTACCATGTTAGTTATTAGATTAACTGCCAGCGTTTATACAATCCCATAAACGCTGGCAGCTACAAGGCACTATTACTCTGATTTTTGCTCGCGACCTAATAAAGCCATCGCGGCTTCTTTCACGTCTTTATTTTCATAAAGTACCTGATAGATTTGCTCAGTGATCGGCATTTCAATACCAGTACGTTGTGCAAGTAAATAGACTTCTTTGGTGTTGCGATAACCTTCGACCACTTGACCAATTGATGCTATCGCCTGCTCTACCCTTTCACCTTTACCCAGTGCTAAACCAAAACGACGGTTACGAGACTGATTATCGGTGCACGTTAGAATCAAATCTCCCAGCCCAGCCATGCCCATAAAGGTTTCTGACTTAGCACCAAGCGCGCAGCCTAACCGGCATAACTCAGCTAAACCACGGGTGATCAATGCTGTCCGCGCATTAGCACCAAAACCAAAGCCGTCAGACATACCAGCGCCAATCGCAATCACATTTTTAACCGCGCCACCGAGCTGAATACCAATAAAATCATTATTGTTATAGACCCTAAATGAGCGACCACAATGCAATAGTTCAGCTAACTGTTTTGCAAAGGCTGTTGATGTTGACGACACTGAAATAGCAGTAGGTAAACCCATCGCCATTTCTTTAGCAAATGTAGGGCCTGATACGACTGCCAGTGGCACATCATCACCTAATTCTTGCTGGGCAACTTCTTGCAAAAGTCGGCCTGTATCTGGTTCAAGCCCTTTGGTTGCCCATGCAACTTGTGCCCCTTCAAGTAATGAAGGCTTAATTTGCTGTAGCGTATCGCCAAATGCATGACTTGGTACAACAACCAAAATCACTTGGCTTGCAGTTACTGCGGTGTGTAAGTCGGCTTCAAGGTGTAAAGTGTCAGGAAAAGTGACATCGGGCAGGTAACGTTGATTTTTCCGCTCAGCTGCAAGCGTGGCAACGTCATCGCTATTGCGACCCCAAAGTGTCACTTGGTGACCGTTTCGGGCTAAACAAATAGCAAGGGCGGTGCCATAAGACCCCGCCCCTAATACAGTAACAGCTGAATTGGCTGTACTCATAAGTTATGCGTCTGCAGTTGCCTGTTCAGCTTGCGCTGCACGTTGCTGCATGTATTGAGCGAATAACGCATCAAAGTTCACAGGTGCAAGGTTAAGCTGTGGGAATGTACCACGGTTAACTAAGTTAGATACCGCTTCACGTGCGTACGGGAACAATACGTTCGGGCAGAATGCGCCAAGCATGTGTGCAAGTTGTACTTCTTCAACTTCAGCGATAGTGAAAATACCCGCTTGTTGAATTTCACATAAAAAAGCCGTTTCTTCACCGATAGAAGCAGTAACAGTCAGTGCTAATACTACTTCAAACACGCCTTCGTCTAATTTATTAGAACGTGTATCAAGGTCAAGCTTAACTTCTGGTGTCCATTCTTTTTGGAAAATAGCAGGTGAATTAGGCGTTTCAAAAGACACGTCTTTTGTGTAAATACGTTGGATCGTAAATTGTGCGCCAGTTTCTTCTTGTGCTGCTACGTTCTGGTTTTCTTCGTTCATGATAATTCCTAACTTTTAATCGTTTTTATAATAAATGCTTAAGCGTTTAACTTAGCGTCAAGTTTGCCTTGGGCTTCAATCGCCATCATGTCGTCACAACCGCCGATATGCTCATCATTAATAAAAATTTGCGGTACTGTGCTCGCGCCACCTGCTTTGGCAATCATTTCATCACGTAATTCAGGCTGTACACCAATGTCGATATTTGTAAATTGCACACCTTTATTTGTTAGCAACGCTAAAGCACGCTGACAAAAAGGGCAATACGCTTTGGTGTAAAGAACAACATTACTCATAACAATTCCTCTATCGGCCTAACTAACTTAATTAGCGACCTGTTGTCGTTGGTAGACCAGCACTTTGCCATGCACCCATACCACCAGATAAAACATAAACTGATTCAAAACCAGCTTTATGCATAGCAGTTGCGATACCTGAGGCTGTCATGCCTGTGGTACATACCAATATAATGGGTTTACTCTTAGACTTTTCAAGGCTTGAGAAGTCAGATTGTTTCGCTTTTTCAGAGCTAAGGTGCTCAGCGCCTGCAATACGGCCATTATTAAATTCTTTTTGTGCGCGTATATCTACAACGACACCGTCTTCACGGTTAATTAATAATGTTAATTGTTGCGGATTTATTTGACGAATTGCTGAAAACTTACTTTTAAACCAGCCGCCCACGATGAGTGCTACTAAAGCAACCCAAGCTAAACTTAATATCGGATGATTACCGACAAATTCAATATATTGATCCATGCGTCTTCCACTATGAAAATTGTCCCGCGCCTTTAGCACTGGGGTTAAACGTAAGGGTAATGCCCTAGCCACGCAAGTATACGTGCTTGATTAGAAATTACCAGAGAGTGAAATATTTTAATATGCCCTTTTGATTGCTGATCATAACCACAAAACACGGTATGCTAAGGCTAAGCAGGAGCTAATTTTCAGGAACAAAAATGACACAACATAAAAAACCTCTCGTACTCATGATTTTAGATGGTTGGGGATACCGTGAAGATACCCAAAGCAACGCAATTTTAGCGGCAAACACCCCTGTTTTAGACGAACTTTGGGCAACTCGCCCGCACACCCTAATTTCAGCCTCTGGTTTAGATGTTGGTCTTCCTGATGGGCAAATGGGCAACTCAGAAGTAGGCCATGTCAACTTAGGTGCTGGCCGTGTGGTTTATCAAGATTTCACCCGCATCACTAAAGCAATAAATGACGGTGAGTTTGCGCATAACCCAACACTAGTTGAAAACATTGATAAAGCTGTGAATGCTGCTAAAGCAGTGCATTTAATGGGCTTATTAAGCCCAGGTGGTGTGCATAGTCATGAAGACCATATTGTAGCTGCAATTGAATTAGCTGCAGCGCGCGGCGCTAAAGAAGTGTACTTTCATGCATTTTTAGATGGCCGAGACACTCCACCACGTAGCGCAAAAACGTCAATTGAACGTATTGAAGCGCTATTTAGCAAATTACATTGTGGTCGCTTAGCATCAATCATTGGCCGCTACTATGCAATGGACCGCGATAATCGCTGGAACCGAGTAGAGCAAGCTTATGATCTAATGGTCAGTGGGATCGCACAACATAGCTACGAAAATGGTGTTGATGCATTAGCTGCGGCTTACGAACGTGATGAAAACGATGAGTTTGTTGCTGCAACTACCATAGCAGCACAAGGCCAAGACGCAGTACAAATTAATGACGGTGATACGGTTATTTTCTTAAACTTTAGAGCCGACCGTGCTCGTGAAATGACCCGCGCATTTGTTGATAAAGACTTTGACGGTTTCGCCAAGAAAAAAGCCCCCGCACTAAGCGGCTTTGTTATGTTGACCGAATACGCAGCAGACATCGACGCACCAGCAGCCTTTGCCACAGTCCCTTTGACTAATGTATTGGGTGAATGGTTTGAAAAACACCATAAAACACAGCTACGTATTTCTGAAACTGAAAAATATGCACATGTGACGTTTTTCTTCAGTGGCGGACGTGAAGATGAATTTGAAGGTGAAACCCGCGAGCTGATCCCATCACCACAAGTTGCGACCTACGATTTACAACCTGAAATGAATTCAGAAATGCTCACTGATAAACTCGTCGAAGCGATTAAAAGCGGTAAATACGATGCAATTATTTGTAACTATCCAAATGGCGATATGGTCGGTCACTCAGGTGTATTTGAAGCCGCAGTAAAAGCCTGTGAAGCAGTCGATCATTGTATTGGTCGTGTTGTTGCTGCCCTTGAAGAATTTGGTGGTGAAGCATTAATTACAGCTGATCACGGTAATGCTGAACAAATGGCTAACCTTAAAACTGGCCAAGCGCATACCGCACACACCAGTGAACCTGTTCATTTCATTTATGTTGGTCGTGATGCAACACCAAGCGAAGGCAAAGCGCTCAGTGATGTTGCGCCAACCATGTTGCACTTAATGGGCATGGAACAACCAAGCGAGATGACTGGCACACCAATCATGACATTGAAATAAACCATGAATAAAAGTATTAACCCATTAATTTTTAGTACGCTCGTTGTTACTGCGTTAATACTCACTTTATTAGTGACGGCGCCTGCCGTCGCTAATGAAGATCGTACTAAAAAAGATCTCAGCGAAATCCAAACGGCGTTAAAGCAAAGCCAAGCTGAACTTGCCGCCCAGCGTAAAGACATCGAAAAATCGCAAAAGAACCTGCAACAGCACGAACTCGAGATCGCAAAAAACGCTAAGGCACTAAATATTGCCGAGCAATCAATTCGCGATACTGAAAAACAACAACAACAGCAACAGCAGCAAGCTGAAGCACTTGAGGAAAAACGCCTAGAGCAGCAACATGCACTCGCCGCACAAATTAAAAGTGCCTATATGTCTGGCGGACATGACTACTCTAAAATGCTATTGAATCAAGAAAATACCGCACAGGTTGAACGCACATTAAGTTATTATAATTACCTCAACAAAGCGCGCATTGAGCAAATTGATGAGCTAAAAGCAC
Organism: Pseudoalteromonas sp. SR41-4; assembly: GCF_014163985.1. Taxonomy (NCBI): domain Bacteria; kingdom Pseudomonadati; phylum Pseudomonadota; class Gammaproteobacteria; order Alteromonadales; family Pseudoalteromonadaceae; genus Pseudoalteromonas; species Pseudoalteromonas sp. SR41-4. The sequence goes on from NZ_JACJEI010000016.1 coordinate 13,987, forward strand.
TCCTGATTGAAATAGCGGATGTACAAACCGAACTTGAAAAAACCAAACAACACTTAGTTGTGCTCCATAAAGAGCAAGCCAATCGTCATCAAGCACTCATTGCAGCGCAACAACAACGAAAAGCCAACATCAGTGAATTAAAAACCAAGCTTAGCTCAACCAAAAACTCAATTGATTACTTAAAAGATAATGAAAAAACCCTAGTAGCTACCTTGCAAGAACTTGAAAAAGAAAAAACTAAAAAGGTTGAGTTACTGGGCCTATCAGCCAGTAAAGGTAAATTAAACTGGCCAACAAAAGGTAAAATTGAGCACAGCTTCGGCCAACATAAGCACGGTGGTATTGACTGGAAAGGCGTATTAATTGGCGCTAATGAAGGCAATAATGTGCATAGCGTCCACAACGGTCAAGTCGTGTTTGCGGATTGGTTAAAAGGCTACGGCTGGGTTATTGTTATTGACCACGGTGAAGGCTTTATGAGTTTATACGGCCATACTCAAACCTTACTAAAAGACGTAGGTGATATAGTACGCCAAGGCGATATTATCGCTTTAGTTGGTCAAAGCGGCGGACAAGCAAATTCTGGTCTATACTTTGAAATACGCCACAAAGGACGCGCAGTAAATCCTGTAACATGGTGCAGACGCATTTAATTGATTAAACAGCTGCACCCCACTGGGAGCAGCTGATGCTAAATACACAATTACAAATACAGCAGTTACAATACTCTGCTTTTAATCGCATCCTAATAAGCTATTTATTACTCGTTAGCGTTTTTTTGTGCCTGAGTTTTAATAGCTTTGCAGTGACCTCGGTGGGCGATTTAAAAAGCCAACAAAAAAACGAAATCCTCTTTAATATCCATGCCTATTATGTTGAAGACTTAGCTTTGCAACAAAGCTTTGAAAGCAGTCAACAATTTGAAGCCCTGCTCGCACAGCTAGACCCTTACTCTAAGTACCTTAATGAACACGAGTTAGAAGCGCTATTTAGCAGCACTAATGGCCGCTACACAGGCCTTGGGATTGAAATAAAACAGCAACAACAAAAAATTATTATTGTAAACACAATTAAAGACTCTCCCGCAGCCATTGCCGGAGTACAAATAAATGATGTGCTACTTGCCGTTAATCAGCAAACAGTCGCACATAAAGACATCAATCAAGTTGCGCAAATGATTAAAGCTAGTGACACAGCAACGGTTACCTTAACGGTTGAACGAAGTAATTCACCACAAGCCATTTATTTTACCCTGACTAGATCAGAAATTAACTTAGAGAGTGTCACCAGTTCATTATCAGAGTTTGGTATTGGTTATTTGGCAATAAATAGCTTTACCAATCACACCTTGCATGATGTTGCGCGGCAAATAACAGCACTGCAAAGCCATTACGGTAATCCACTTACAGGCTTAGTGCTCGATTTACGCGACAATCCAGGCGGCACATTACAAAGTGCTGTAGCGGTATCGGATCTATTTTTACAAAGTGGCACCATAGTCACCACCAAAGGTCGCTTTTATGATGCAAACCAGCACTTTCGCGCCAAAAAAGGTGATATTTTAAATGGTGCGCCAATCGTCGTACTTATTAATGAAAACTCGGCCTCAGCAGCAGAGATTTTAGCCGCTGCACTTAAAGACAATCACCGTGCCACACTAATTGGCAGCCAATCATTTGGCAAAGGATCGGTGCAATCTTTGATCCCATTAGGCAATGGTAATACAGCACTAAAATTAACCACTGCAAAGTACTTTACCCCATCGGGTCAATCTATTGAGGGGATTGGAGTAACCCCCGATGTGGCGATTAATCAATCAACCCTTTCGCAAATTGATAAAGTAGTTATAATAAAAAACGAACAAGGAAATGACGATCGGCCATGGTCACGCAAAGACTCAGCTGATCCACTGTTATTAAAAGCACAGCAGCTATTAACTATGAAATAAAGCTTTTAGCTCACTATAAAAAAGATAATAAAAATTATAAACGTGAAAAAATTAACTTGGTTGTTCTGGCTTTTTTTTAGCTTGCCTACGCTTGCCGCAAATAAGCAAATAGCGATTGTGATTGATGATATTGGCAATCATCAACGCGACCTCGAAATCCTAAATTTACCAGGTAAAATATCGTTCTCGATTTTGCCTCATACCCCGTATTCGCAAGTTTTTGCGCGCCTAGCCAGTAAGTCGAATAAAGAATTACTGCTGCATATTCCCATGCAAGCACTCGACAGCAGCAAAGCACTTGGCCCCGGCGCACTCACCAGCAATATGAGTAAAGAACAATTACAAATCACCCTCGGCAATGCGCTTGCAACCTTACCGCAGGTCAAAGGTGTAAATAATCATATGGGCTCAGCACTTACTCAAGAAAGCCTGCCCATGAAATGGACTATGGAAGTGCTGAAAAAGCGCAACCTGTACTTTTTAGATAGCCGCACTACAGGCTTAAGCCAAGCGCAAAATGTTGCCAACTTATATGGCGTTGAAAATGTCGGCCGCCATGTGTTTTTAGATAATATTCCCAATGAGAAACAGTTACAATTTCGCCTCAACGAACTAAAGTATAAAGCCGAACGTTATAACTTCGCCATCGCGATTGCCCACCCTTACCCTGAAACCATTGAATTCTTACAGCGCATGCTACCCGAACTTGAACAACAAGGTTTTGAACTCGTGCCGCTATCACAACTAGTCGAGCGTAAATATATACAACTTGCGCAAGCTGAGCATAAAGGGGTGGGAGCGAGGTAAACAGGACTTAGCAATAAGCCGTAAATTTTAAAGGGTCATATTAATCAACTTATGACCATTAAAAACAAAAAACCCAAACCGAGGCTTGGGTTTTTAAACAATTAACTAAAAGAACTTACTTCTTCTTTTTAACTGCTTTTTTGTTTGGTAAATCAGTGATTGAACCTTCAAATATTTCAGCTGCAAGGCCGATTGATTCGTTCAATGTTGGGTGAGCATGAATAGTTAATGCTAAATCTTCACCGTCAGCGCCCATTTCGATACCTAGACCGATTTCGCCCAGCATTTCACCTGCGTTAATACCAATCATAGCACCACCGATAATACGGCCACTTTCTTTATCAAAGATCAGTTTAGTAGAACCTTCAGTACGAGAAGATGCAATTGCACGACCTGATGCAGCCCATGGGAATACAGCTGTTTCAATGCTTAAGCCTTGCTCTTTTGCTTCTTTCTCAGTTACGCCAACCCAAGCGATTTCTGGATCAGTATAGGCAATTGAAGGAATACATTTCGGATCAAAGTAATGTTTTTGACCTGAGATAACTTCAGCAGCAACGTGACCTTCATGAACCGCTTTGTGCGCAAGCATAGGTTGACCAACTAAGTCACCAATCGCGAAGATGTGGTCAACGTTAGTTTTAAGTTGCTTATCAACATTAATGAAGCCACGCTCATCAACATTAACACCCGCTTTGTCAGCATCTAATAAGTTACCGTTTGGTGTACGACCAACAGCAACTAATACTTTGTCATAACGTACTGGTTCAGCTGGTGCGTTTTTACCTTCAAATGTAACGTATAAGCCATCATCTTTCGCTTCTACGCCAACAACTTTAGTTGACAGCATAACGTTAAATTTATCACTTACGTATTTTTGGTAAATCTTGATGATGTCTTTATCAGCAGCTGGTACTAGTTGGTCAGCAAATTCAACCACGTCGATTGCAGAACCTAGTGCGCGATACACAGTACCCATTTCAAGACCAATAATACCACCACCTAATACTAATAGCTTTTCAGGGATGTCTTTAAGCTCTAGTGCACCGGTTGAATCAATTACGCGGTCATCTTCAGGAATGAAAGGTAAGTTTACAGGTTTAGAACCAGCAGCAATGATAGCGTTATCAAAAGTAATTGTTGTTTTACCGTCAGCGCCTTCAACATCAAGCGTGTTGCTACCTGTGAATTTACCGTAACCGTAAACCACTTTAACTTTACGCATTTTAGCCATGCCGTCTAGGCCACCAGTAAGTTGGCTAACAACTGACTCTTTCCACGAACGAATTTTATCTAAATCAATTTGTGGTGCGCCAAAAGTAACACCATGAGATGACATTTCTGCTGCATCATCAATTACTTTAGCTACGTGTAAAAGTGCTTTCGAAGGAATACAACCAACATTAAGACATACACCGCCTAATGTGTCGCGAGATTCTACTACTGTTACTTCTAAGCCCAAGTCAGCAGCACGGAAAGCCGCAGAATAACCACCAGGACCACCGCCTAGTACAACAACTTGAGTTTTTAATTCGTTGCTCATGCTTTTACCTTAATTGTTTGAACGGGACACTGCCCTAAAGTTTAACTGCCATGTTTCTGCAAGGCAGAAAGGGAGAGCAGATCAAAAATTTATGCAAGATATACAAAGATTGTATCATTGCAAATGGTAAAAATCCCAGCAAAAAACAACTGGCTGGGATTTGATTCTATTTATTTCGCTACATGCAGCAATTGCTTACATTACTAATTGGCGAATATCGCTCATGTAACTTGCTAAAGTTACAGTAAAGCGTGCAGCTAGTGCACCGTCAATCACCCTATGGTCGTAAGACATAGAAAGTGGAACCATTAGTTTTGGTTCAAACTCTTTGCCATTCCACTTAGGTTTAATTTCAGACTTAGAGACACCTAAAATAGCAACTTCTGGGGCATTTACGATTGGCGTAAAGGCTGTACCGCCAATACCACCAAGGCTTGAAATTGTAAAACAACCACCTTGCATATCAGAAGAGGTAAGTTTGCCGTCACGCGCTTTAACAGATACTTCCATTAATTCACGCGATAATTCAATGATGCCTTTCTTATCAACATCTTTAAATACTGGCACAACCAAACCGTTTGGCGTATCAACTGCAACACCGATATTGATGTACTTCTTAAGAATTAAGCTTTCACCGTCGTTAGATAGTGATGAGTTAAATGTAGGGAACTCAGCAAGTGCTTTCGCTGCTGCTTTCATTACAAATACCAGCGGGGTGATTTTAACACCTAGCTTTTTCTTCTCGCTAAGGGCATTTTGCTCTTTACGGAACTCTTCAAGAGTTGTGATATCAGCTTCATCAAACTGCGTAACATGCGGGATTTGCACCCAGTTACGGTGTAAGTTTTTACCCGATAGCTTTTGAATACGAGATAGTTTTTTCTCTTCGATTTCACCAAATTTAGCAAAATCAACTTTTGGCCATGGAATTAAACCAAGTTCACTACCACCAGTATTGCCAGAAGCTGTCGCTAATTGGCCTGATTCAACTTGCTTAACTAAGTTCTTCACATAGTCTTGCACGTCTTCTTTCACAACGCGATTTTTACGACCTGAGCCTTTTACGTTCGCAAGGTTAATACCAAACTCACGGGCTAAGCGGCGAACAACTGGCGATGCATGAGCATACGCACTATTGTTTTCAAAACTTTCATTGCTCGCTTTTGCAGGCGCTGCTTGTGCAGCTGGAGCTGATTCTGCTTTCGCTGCTGGTGCAGATTCAGAAGCCGCTTTTTCAGCGGTAGCTGCAGGTGCACTGCCTTGCACTTCAAATACAAAGATAAGTGAACCGGTCGATACTTTATCGCCCGCAGCAACTTTAATCTCTTTAACAGTACCGGCAAACGGTGCTGGTACTTCCATTGCCGCTTTGTCGCCTTCAACGTTTAAGATTGACTGATCTTCAGTAACCTTATCGCCTACTGCAACCATCACTTCAGTGACTTCAACCTCATCACCGCCGATATCAGGCACGTTTACTTCTTTACTGCTTGGCGCTGAACTTTGTGCCGGCGCAGACTCTTGAGCTGGCGCTGTTTCTGCTTTCGCAGCTGCAGGCTCACTACCAGCCACTTCAAAAACAAACACTAAAGAGCCTGTTTTTACTTTATCGCCAGCGGCAACTTTAATTTCTTTAACTGTACCTGCAAACGGCGCTGGTACTTCCATTGCCGCTTTGTCGCCTTCAACGTTTAAGATAGATTGTTCTTCTTCAACGGTGTCGCCAACAGCAACCATGATTTCCGTTACTTCAACTTCATCATCGCCGATATCTGGTACGGTGACTTCTTTAGTTGTTGAACCTGAAGACGCAGCAGGTGCTGCAGCTTCAGATTTTGCTGGTTCTGCAGGCGCTTCGCTAGATGCTTGCTCTTCACCTTCAAACAAGAATACTAAAGAACCCGTAGTAACCGTGTCGCCCACGTTTACTTTGATTTCTTTTACAGTACCGGCTTGTGCCGCAGGTACTTCCATTGAGGCTTTATCACCCTCGACAGTTAGTAATGATTGGTCAACGTCAACTTTGTCACCAACGCTCACTAGAATTTCGGTTACTTCGACTTCATCGCCACCGATATCTGGTACTTTAATTTCAATACTCATTGCAAACCTCTTATGCGTACAGTGGATTAAGTTTGTTAGTGTCGATGTTAAACTTTTTAAGTGCTTCAACCACAACTGACTTCTCAACTTCACCACGTTTAGCAAGTTCAGATAACGTCGCAACTACTACGTAGCTGGCGTTAACTTCAAAGTGACGACGAAGGTTTTCACGGCTATCAGAACGACCGTAACCATCGGTACCTAATACTTTGTAGTTGCTGCTTGGAATGAATGAACGCGCTTGTTCTGCGTAGTTTTTCATGTAATCCGTTGCGGCAACAGTCACTGAGTCATTTAATACACTGGTGATGTAGGCAGTCTTCTGTTCGCTTTCAGGGTTAAGCATATTAAAACGCTCAACATCTTGCCCTTCACGAGTTAATTCGTTGAACGACGTTACTGAATACACATCAGATGCAATACCGTAATCATCACTTAAAATCGCGGCTGCTTTACGCACTTCAGTCATGATAGTACCTGAGCTTAATAGCTGTACGTTGGCTTTTTTGCCTGCGTAGCTTTCTAGCTTGTAGATACCTTTACGAATACCTTCTTCAGCACCTTCTGGCATAGCAGGTTGTGCATAGTTTTCGTTCATAAGCGTTAGGTAGTAGTAAATATTTTCTTGATCTTCACCGTACATACGACGAATACCATCTTGAACAATAACCGCTACTTCGTAAGCGTATGTTGGATCGTAAGAGATACAGTTAGGTACTGTGTTAGCAAGAATATGGCTGTGACCATCTTCGTGCTGCAGACCTTCACCGTTTAATGTTGTACGACCAGCAGTAGCACCTAATAAGAAACCACGTGCTTGTTGGTCACCCGCCATCCATGCCATGTCGCCAACACGTTGGAAACCGAACATTGAATAGTAGATATAGAATGGGATCATTGGTAAATCGTTAGTGCTGTATGATGTTGCCGCAGCAACCCACGATGACATTGCACCTAACTCGTTGATACCTTCTTGCAATACTTGACCCGATGTTGCTTCTTTGTAGTAAGAAACGATATCACGGTCTTGCGGCGTATAGTTTTGGCCATGCGGGTTATAAATACCGATTTGACGGAATAAACCTTCCATACCAAACGTACGCGCTTCATCGGCAATAATTGGTACGATGTTTTTACCAATACCTTTATCTTTCAATAAGATATTAAGTGCACGAACAAAGCCCATAGTGGTAGAGATATCACGCTTTTGCTCTTCAAGTAATGGCTTAAATGCTTCTACTTCTGGCAGTACTAACTTTTCAGTAAAGTTAGGAATACGTTTTGGCGTATAACCTTTAAGTGCATCACGGCGAGCATGTAAGTACTTGTGCTCAGCCGAACCTTCTTCAAGTGTTAAATAAGGAAGTTCTGCAAGTTGCTCTTCAGATACTAAATCATCAAGACCTAAACGTGAACGTAAATGGGCAACGTGTGACATGTCCATTTTTTTCACTTGGTGAGCAATATTCTTACCTTCAGCCGCTTCACCCATGCCGTAACCTTTTACAGTTTTAGCTAGGATAACTGTTGGGCGACCTTTGGTCTCTTCTGCTTTTTTGAATGCAGCGAATAATTTTGATGGTTCATGACCACCACGCTTAAGCGCGAAGATTTCGTCATCTGTCATATCAGCAACAAGTGCTGCTGTCTCAGGGTAACGACCAAAGAAATGCTCACGTACGTACGCGCCATTTTTAGCTTTATAAGTTTGGTAATCGCCATCGACTGTTTCGTTCATCAATTGCAATAACTTACCTGTGGTGTCTTTAGCTAGTAGGATATCCCAGCCGCTGCCCCACACTAGCTTGATCACATTCCAGCCAGCGCCTTTGAATAGACCTTCAAGCTCTTGAATGATTTTACCATTACCCATTACTGGGCCATCTAGGCGCTGTAAGTTACAGTTAATTAAGTAACAAAGGTTGTCTAGTTTTTCACGGGCAGCAAAAGAAATAGCGCCACGCGATTCTGGCTCATCCATTTCGCCATCGCCTAAAAACGCGTATACACGTTGGTTTTTAGTGTCTTTTAAACCACGACCATCTAGGTACTTTAAGAAGCGCGCTTGGTAAATAGATGCGATAGGACCAAGACCCATAGATACCGTAGGGAACTGCCAGAATTCAGGCATTAATTTAGGGTGTGGGTAAGATGGTAAACCTTCGCCATCAACTTCTTGACGGAAGTTATCAAGCTGCGCAGCAGATAAACGACCTTCAACAAATGCACGTGCATAAATACCCGGAGAAATATGACCTTGATAATAAACTAAGTCACCGCCGTCTACATCATTTGGGGCTTTGAAGAAATGGTTAAAACATACTTCATAAAACGCCGCTGATGACTGGTAAGACGCCATATGGCCGCCTAGGTCGAGGTCTTTTTTCGAAGCACGCAATACAATCATGATTGCGTTCCAACGAATAATAGAACGAATACGGCGCTCAAGGTTTACGTCTCCTGGGTAAGCAGGTTCTTGATCTACCGGGATCGTATTAACGTAGTTTGTGTTGATACCTGTTGGCATATCAACACCGTCTAAACGGGCTTGCTCTAATACTTGCTCAAGTAAAAACTGAGCACGTTCAACACCTTCTTCACGCACAACTGATTCAAGAGCTTGTAACCACTCTTGTGTTTCTAGCGCGTCTACGTCAATTTTATTGACTTCAGACATATGGAGGTTTCCTTATGTTTAAAATACGAATGTTCTTAATTAGCACTGTGGTAATCGTGTTGCCATATACAGCACTTGCTTAAATTATTTATCTTTAACTTAGTTTTTTGTTACTTAATTTTGCTTTGTGCGTCTTAAACTACGCTCAATTCGTGAATGCTCTTTACCTGCTTCCAATAACGCTTCTTCAATGAAAGCTAAGTGAGCATTACTGGCAAGTCGCGCCTGCTCTGGATTCCCTTCAATCACTGCATCCATCAATAAACGGCGGTGCTCAGCTAAGCGCGAACTAATATGCGGCTTCTCTAACAATACCGTTAAATTTTGTAAAACATTTTGCTCAAGCAATGCCCGCATACCGCGCACTAAATGCAGTAACACCACATTATGCGAGGCTTCTGCCACACTAAAGTGAAACGCGTTAATTGCTTTGGCTTTTTGTAGTAAATCATCATGAGCCAATGCAATGCATTCAAAGCTTTGCTTAACTTTAGCAAAGTCAGTGCTAGTACCACGAAGCGCAGCATAATAAGCTGCAATCCCTTCGAGAGCATGACGAAACTCTAATAAATCAAACTGTGATTCAGGATGTTTACTGATCAAGTCAAATAACGGATCAGTGAGCCCTTCTTCTAGCTGATTTTTTACAAACGTCCCGCCACCTTGACGTCGCGTTACTAAGCCTTTTGCCTCTAGCTTTTGAATGGCTTCACGTAATGAAGGGCGAGACACTTCAAATTGTTTGGCTAATTCACGCTCTGGCGGCAGTTTCTCACCCGGTGCTAATGAGCCCTCAAGAATCATGTTCTCAAGTTGCTGTAAAATAACATCCGATAGTTTTGCTGCTTTAATCTTTAAAGACATTAATCAACGTCCGCATTGTAGTGGAAATGTAACCTGAAAAATCCAAGTTTGTGCCCAGAGACTAGACCAAAAGGTAAATTGGTCATACCAAATTTGAGCCATACGTTATCAAAAAGCAAGTTTGCTGTCAATTTCGCTGCGACGCACCTTAAAAAACACCCTAACGTATTTTGCACAAAGATCAAACAGTATGAGATAAAGCCAGTGTTTAGGAAGGAATTTTATAAAAAAACACAATGGTCTGACCAGATGATTGGGAGATGAGGTTTTAAGTTTTAGGTCCTAGGTTTTAGGTTTTAACAATAACTTCCCTAAAACCTAGCACCTGTTTATTTACGCTAACCCGCCAAACAACGTTAGCAAGGCAATCAACACCAAGTAAAATAACACATTTCGTTTTACAAGCTTCATCATACAAGTTGCTTCATACGCGCAACCAAAATGTTGCTGTTCTATTTGCTCTGCGGCAAGCGCGGTATTAGTAACCACTTTACGGTTACTCACTGTAAAATCGAGTGCATAATGCAGCCAGCAACTGGTGCCTTTATTAAAGTTACCTATTACTAGATAACCAAAGCTGGCGATTCTGGCTGGTAACCAATCAAGCCAAAATAATAATGAATGAATAAGTTTAAATCGTTTGGCATACACAACTTTATGGTCGTCCTGCACTAAATCAGCAAAAGTACGTACTAATGCATACAAGGTCGCGCCAGGTACGCCTAATATTACAAACCAAAAAATAACTGCACAATAAAAACGAAAGTTTACCCAAGCCAACGTTTGTCCAAAAGTTTCGCCACCTTTTTGCTCTTCCGTTTTCTTTTGCCCCATTTGCAGTGCATATAAGGTTGCCGCTTGCTGATCATCACGGGTTAGCGCATTTAAATAGGACTTATATAAAGCACGTTGTTTAGCACAGCCAAAGCAAACCAGCAGCACAGCCACATTAATGGCTAACTGCCATAATACAAAATCAGATAAGGTAAAAATAACCGCCACAAGTAATACCGGCAAACACAGCCAAATAATAAATCCTGCAGGCGAATTGAATAGACCTTGCTCGCCAAGCTGTTTTTTTGAACGTGTTAAATAGCCTTGCGCGTAATAGCTTATTTGCCAATAATCAGATCGGGCACCTAAACGCTCTAATATCAGAGCTATTATTATAGAAATTAAGATCATACTTTTCTCTTTCCAAATTGGCGCTAGTTAAAATATAGCAGCAAAATAATGATTCCAATCAAAACTGTCTCCAGGGTCTGTTTTTCGCCCTGATGCAATGTGACAATGGCCAACAATACGCTCGCGAGTGATAGCTGGGTATTTATATATCAATGTCTTAGTTAAGGATTGTAATGCATTATATTGATTTTGGGTATACGCCGTTGTATCTGTACCTTCAAGCTCAATACCAATACTAAAATCATTACACTGACTACGTCCTAAAAACTCAGACTGCCCAGCATGCCAAGCACGTTTACTAAAAGGCACATACTGAACTATTTCACCGCTGCGTTTGATAAAACAATGTGCTGAAACTCTCAACCCCTTTAAATCAGCAAAGCTAGGGTGTGCTTGGCAATCAATACATCCCATAAACAAATCATCCACAAACGGCGTGGCAAACTGCCCTGCTGGCAAGGAAATATTATGAATCACTAATAAAGATATTTCCTCACCTAGTGGGCGCTCATCAAAATGCGTACTTGGTCGCTGGATAGCGGTACTAACAACACCAAAAGAGTTTATTTTCATAGTTTATATTCATAATGGCCTGTAAATAAATGCATAGTCAGATGCTAATAGATTTCCAAGTAGAATAACAGCAAAGCACTTTCATTGTTTTGCGCCGGTAGCAGCGAGTTTACCTCGCGACTGTTTTTACATTTCCATAGACAAACCAATTTCACCACCGAGAAGAGAAAGCCACGGGCTACGGGTAACGAGCTGCGGGCTGTAAGTTCACCTAGCAGCTAGTCACTTCCCTATTTTCCTATTTTCCTATTTTCCTATTTTCCTCTAAAGCGCAGCGCCTCTTATCCTCTTTGTGAATAAATTTTAATTGCGCGGGGTAAACCCGCACCTACGCATTGGTAGCAGCGAGTTTACCTCGCGACTGTTTTTACATTTACACAGACACACTATTTAACCACCGAGCCCACCGAGGCGCTTTGCTACACCGAGAAGACAAAAGTAAAGTTAATAACTATTACCTATTGGTTTTTCCTCTGTGAGCTCGGTGCTCTCTGTGGTGAATAAATCACTAAAAGACTTTTGCACAAAGAGAAGTGAATGAGAAGAACAAATGCCACGGGCTTCGAGCGACGAGCTTCGAATACACCCTAGCACCTA